>DASPOW010000205.1:0-9872 GCA_035625855.1 Candidatus Methylomirabilota bacterium
GGCGAGGCGCCGCGCGCTGTTCGTGGCCGGCCCCACCACAGAACCGGCCGCGGAAGCGCGGCGCCAGCGGATCAATTGTTGTTACCGGATGGCGTTCAGGATCGCGCGAACGGCGGCGAGATCGAGCTTGCCATAGCCCCAACCGAGGTTGGGGACGGCTCCGGTGAAAGAATCCTGCGTGGCATTGCGCTGCAGGAGCGACTTGACTTCGCCGCTGGTGATGCCGGGCTTCTTCTGCATCATGAGAGCAATGATGCCGGCGGTGTAAGGCGTCGCGGCGCTGGTGCCGTTGAAGAGCATGTAGTTCCCGGAGGTGTCGACGATGTTGTGCTCCGGTCCGACGCCGGAACCGTCGGGGTTGTGGGCGTAGCTTGAGGAGTACCACTGGCCGGGCGAAGTGATGTCCGGCTTGACGTTGCCACCGCGGCTGTACCCGACGCTGGAATAGCAGGAGAGATTGCCGAGCTGCATGGGGCTATTGCCGCAAGCATCGCGAATGGCGATGACCTTGCCCTGGTAGCTGAACTGGTCGTTCCAGTCGTAGCTGCCGACGGTGATGGCGCCGGCGCTGGTTCCCGGCGTGCCGACAATCTCAGCGACGCGCTGAATGGACTGATGGAAGGCGCCGCCGAGGACGTAGGCGTCGGCGACGACGGGCTGGCCGCTGGAAGTCCACACGACAAGTCCGGCCCAATTGGCCGGGGAGATGAACTCAAGCACCAGATCGTGGGAAAGAGGATTCTGATAGGCGTTGGCCAACTGGGGCTCGGGGAGTTTCTGGCCCTGGTCGTTGAGCACCAGCGGAGCGAGCATGATTTGCTTGGGATCGGGAACAGGCCCGTTGCTCTTTGCGTGCAAGAAGAGCGCGAGGTAGGCACCCTTTTCGGAGTTCCAGGCGAAGACCGCCGGCGCGTTGTTTCCCTGGAAAGCCTGCTGGGCGTGAATGCCGGCGCGCTGTTCATTGCCGGCGGCGATGACCAAGGCGCGGCCTGGAACGGCGGCGGCAAAGCGGGCGTTGAGTTCGCGCTCCTCGACGCTTGCGCCGTCGTGGCCGCCACGATGGCCGCCGAAGCTGCAGGAAAAGACAACGGGCTTGCCTTCGGCCTTGGCGACGCTGTCAACCCAGGCGATGGCGGCGTTCATGAGGTAAGCGTTTTCAAGAGAGCCGGAGCTTCCGCCAATGCGCACGCCAATGATGTCGGCATCGGGAGCGACGCCGACGTTGTCCCTGGCGTTGTTGCCGTTTCCGGCGGCAAGTCCGGTCGCGGCGGTTCCATGGCCGTTTTCGTCGGTCGCGGGAATGCGCTTCGCGCCGGAGGCCAGTTCGTCAGTGAGTTGCTGGCGCGAGTAGAGAGTGCCGATGGGAACACCGTTGGGGAAAGAGTAGGGAGGCTTGCCGCCGAGGTGTGAGGAGGCAAAGGAATTGTTGACGGTGTCCCAGAAGTAGAGAAGGCGGGAAGTAGGACGGCCGCCAGCGTCGTAAGTGATGAAGTCGCGATTGCGGAAGTCAATGCCGGAATCCAGAACCGCGACGATGACGCCCTTGCCGGTGAGACCGGCGTAGCCGCCGCGAACAATCTGTTCGGGAACCGCGCGCGTCGGAGGCGCGGCGCGCAGAGGCTGGATCGGGGGAACCTCGATGGGTTCGGGGTAGTCAATCCAGACCAGGCCGGGCGCGGCGAAGAAGGCCTTCAAGACTTCCTGGTCCGGCCCTTTTCCGTCCTTGCCGAGCGGGATGAAGATTTCGGCGAAACGGTCATAGGCGGTCAGAAGAGTTGCGCCGGAAACGCTGAGCCTCTGGCGCGATGCCGCGGAATCGAATTCGGCGCGGACGAGGAAGTAATAGGTCGAGCCAGGTCCCGCGCCCTGAGGGCTGGCGACGCTTGCGCCTCTGCCGGGACTCATGATTCCGGCGGCGGAAGAACGCAGCTCCGGAGACAGCGTAGCGGGAAGACCACCCGGGGCGGGCGGCATGCTCAGGGCCTTGGCGTCTCCGGCCCTGGCGGACTTCAGGTTGGCGAACTTTTCGAGGTCAACGGATTGCTGCGCGCCCAAGCCGGCGACAAGAGCCAGGGTCAAAAGAAGAGCGAGCGCGGCGTTGGCGCGAAGGGAACGCGCGAGATTTCGAGTTCGACCTGTAAAGAACATAAGGGCTCCTTTTTCTCCACATCCTGCAGCGGGCACCGTCACGGCCCGCTGCAAAACCATTTTCGCCGCGCAACACGATTTTCGCCGCGCAACACGATCCGCACCGCTAACGAATCGCATTCAAAATCGCACGCACCGCACCGAGGTCGAGTTTGCCATAGCCCCAGCTCGGATTGGGCGTTTTGCCGGTATAGGAATCCTGGGTCGCGTACTTGTGCAACAAGCCGCGGATCTCACCCACGGTCAGCGCGGGCTTTTTCTCCAGCATCAGTGCGACGATGCCCGAGGTGTAAGGGGCCGAGGCGCTGGTGCCGTTGAAGAGCACGTAATTTCCCGAGGTATCGACGGACCAGGGATGGGGCGCGTTGACTCCCTGCCCGTTGGGCTGTTTCGCATAGCTTGCCGTAAACCATTGGCCAGGAGAGACGATGTCCGGCTTGACAAAGCTGGGATCGCGGCCGGGGCCGACGCTGGAGTAACAGGATAGCTCGCCGATGCGCATGACGCCGCCACAGACGTCCACAACGGTGAGCTTTTGGCCGCCCTGATCGAACTGGTCGTTCCAGTCGTAGCTTCCCGCGGTGATGGCCTGGCGAGCCATTCCGGGCAGGCCAACCGTGTTCTCCGGGGAGCGATGGACGATGTCAAAGGCGCCGGGCGCGACATACGCGTCCACGGTGGCGTCTTTGCCGGACTTGCTCCACAGCCAAACGCCGCTCCAACCGCCCGGCACCGCCAGGGCGGTCAGGTGGTCGTTGCTCAGGGGAACCGGGCCGGCCCAGCGGCGGCTCAAGTCCAAGGGCTTGCCGTCCGCGCTCTTTCCGCCATCGAGGACGAGGTCCTGGCCGTCAAAGGCCGTGCCGTCGGCGTTGCGCACGTAGAGCCGGAGCACGCCGCCGTCTTTCGGGGCGGCCCACACGAGCTGCGCGGCGCGGCTGCGGTCCGCGATGCGTTTGCGCGAGTGATAACCGTTCAACTGTTCGTTGCCGGCGGAAATGACGATGGCGCGGCCGCGCACGTTGTCGGCAAACCGGGCGTTGAGCTGGCGCTCCTGGACGGAGTTTCCGTCGTGATCTCCGTACAAATCGAATATGCAACTGCAATTGAAAACCACGGGCTCGCCGGCGCGCTGGGCCACCTGGTCGACCCAGCCGATCACGGCGTTGAGGAGAAAGGAATACTCCTGGTAGCTCCAGCCGTTGCGCACGGCGATGATGTCGGCCTCCGGGGCCACGCCGATATATTGATAGCCCTTGCCGCGGGCGTTGTTGCCGTTCCCGGCGGCCACACCGGCGACACCGGTGCCGTGGCCGTCTTCGTCCGTGATGGGAATCCGCGGCCCAGCGGAACGCAGTTCTGCGGTCAACTGCTCGCGGGTGTAAAGCGTGCCGAGGGAAGCGCCGTTGGGATAGCTGAAGGGCGCTGCGCCCCCGAGTTTCTGCGTGTCCCAGGCGTTGCTGGTGGGGTCCCACAGGTAAAGCAATCGCGAAGTCGGGCGGCCCGCGGCGTCGTAGGTGATGAAGTCCGGATTGCGGAAATCGAGGCCGGAGTCGAACACAACGAGAATGACGCCTTTGCCTTTCACGCCAGCGATTCCGCCGCGGACCACTTCCTCGGGGACCGCCCGCGTCGCCGCGCCGCGCTTCAGCAGAGGAGGCGGCTCGACCTGAACGATGCGGCCGTATTGAATGCCGAGAAGTCCCGGGGCGCCGTAAATGGCCTTGATCGCGGCTTCATCGCAGGAACCGCCCTCAGGTTTCGCAGTGCCGGGAACGAAGACGTCGGCAAACTGCTGAAAGGCCGAATAAACGGTGACGCCCGGAGCGCGAAAAGCCTCGCGGGCGGCGGGACTCGAAAACTCAACCATCAGCGTGCAATAGGCATCCGCGCCGGACTGGACAAGGGCCCTGGAAGGTGCGTCGAGCAATTCGCGGCTGCCTTGCGCCGCGGGCATGGGCTGGACCGCCGCGGGCAGCTTCCAGAAACCAGGGTCAGGTCTCGATTCGCCCGCCTGGCGAGTACTGCCGGGCTGCGGCCGCGCACTAAGACCCGCGACGCCAGCAAGAAGGAAGAGAAGGGCGAGCGCCGCGTTGCGGCGAACGGAAAGAAAGCGCGCCCCTGATGGGCCGGAGTGAAACACGAGGTCCTCTTTTCGTTCTTCCCTTCGTGCAACCGGCCCCGTCATGGCCCGCTGCGAAACTTGCGGCTCAGCGCGAATGAGCCACGTTCAGCGGATTGCGTTCAGCACCGCGCGCACGGCGGCGATGTCCAGCTTGCCATAGCCCCATTTCACGTTGGGAACCTGGCCGGTAAAAGAGTCCTGGGTGGCGTTGCGCTCGAGGAGCGCTTTGATTTCGCCGCTGGTGAGCGTGGGCTTTTTCTGGAGCATGAGGGCCACAACGCCCGCAACGTAGGGCGTGGCGGCGCTGGTGCCGTTGAAGATGACGTAGTTGCCCGAGGTTTCGATGTGCAGCGCGTTGTTGCCGGTCACGGGCTTGACTCCGGCGCCGCTGGGATCCTTGGCCCAGTCGGAGGTGTACCACTCGCCGGGCGCGACGACTTCAGGCTTCACGGCGCCGGAGCGGCTATAGCCGACGTTGGAGTAGCAAGAAAGATCGCTGATGTGCATGGGATCTTCGCCGCATGAGCCGGTCCAGGTATAGCTTTTCCCCTGAGAGAGGAACTGGTCGTTCCAGTCGTAACTGCCGACGGTGATGGCGCTGGGGGTGGTGCCCGGGTTGCCGATCATCTCGTCGTCGGAGCGAATGTCCTTGAAGAACCCGACGCGGTTCTTGCTCTCGGACAAGGTATAGACATAAGCATCGGCCACGACCGGCTCGCCGGTGGAGGTCCACATGAAGAAGCCCGCCCAGCCTTCGGTCTTGGAGAGGCCGAGGATGAGGTCGCCGTTAATCTGGCTGACGGTCGAGCCGTCCTTGGGAAGAGTGGGCATAGGCAAGGTCTGGCCGGTGTCCTGGAACTTGATGGCGGACCACTGCAGCTTGCTGAGGTCCGGTGTTCCGCCGTTCTGCGTGTGGAGGTAGAGAATGACGGCGCCCTGGCCCTCGGTCTGGTTCGGGTCAAGCGGCCCCCAGGCAAAGAGCGCGGCGTGATCGCTGCCGCGAAAAACCTGGCGGGAGTGCATGCCGCTGCCCTGCTCGTTGCCGGCGGCAATGACAATGGCGCGGCCGGGGGTGTTGGCGGCAAAGCGAGCGCTCAACTCGCGTTCCTCGATGGAAGATCCGTCGTGGGCGCCACCCTGCCCGCCAAAACTGCAGGAGAAGACGACGGGCTTTCCCTGCTGCTTGGCGACGGAGTCAACCCAGGCGATGGCGGCGTTGAGCAGGTACTCGTTCTCGATGGCTCCGCGCGAGCCGCCGAGGCGAATGCCGATAATGTCCGCATCCTTGGCGACTCCGGCATACTTTCCGCCGGAGTTGTTGCCGTTGCCGGCGGCGATGCCGGCGGCGGCAG
Organism: Candidatus Methylomirabilota bacterium; assembly: GCA_035625855.1. Classification (GTDB taxonomy): domain Bacteria; phylum Acidobacteriota; class Terriglobia; order Acidiferrales; family UBA7541; genus Acidiferrum. The sequence goes on from DASPOW010000205.1 coordinate 5,623, forward strand.
TGCCGTGGCCATGCTCGTCGGTGGCCGGAATCCGCCGCGTCGGAGAGGTAAGGTCAGCGGTGAGCTGCAGCCTGGAGTAGAGCGTGCCGACGGAGCGGCCGTTGGGATAGGAGTACGGCCCTTTGTTGCCGAGGCCGCTCTCGTAGGCGGTGCTGAAGGAATCCCAGAAATAGAGCAAGCGGGAAACGGGGCGGCCGGAACTCATGTCCACGAAATCGGGATTGCGGTAGTCAATGCCGGAATCAATCACCACGACAATGACGCCCTTGCCGGTCAAGCCGTCAAGCCCGCCGCGGACAATCTGCTCGGGAACCGCGCGCGTGGGCGCAGCCTGGCGGAAAGTCGGGGGCGGCGGGAGCTGAACCTGGCCGCCGAACTCCCAAAACTTCAGGCCGGGCGCGCGCTGGAACTGATTGAAAGTGTTGTCGTCGGTCTTGGTGGAAACAAAGAAATCCACGAAGCGGTCAAAGGCGGTGAGAACAGTGAAGCCCGGCAGGTTGAGGCGCGCGCGCGAGGCCGCGGAGTCGAACTCGGCGCGGATGACGACGTAGTCGACGGCGTCGGCCTGCGGCTGGGCAATCTGCACGCCGCCGGCGCCGGAGGCGCTGGAGATTGCCGCGGGCAAACTCGGCTGGATGTGCACCGTCGCAGGCGTAGCGTTAAAGGTGGCCGCGCCAGCGGGGGCGGCGGCTTTAAGACTGGTGATGGCCTTCTGGGGACCGCGGTCCTGCGGACGCGCGCTCAGTCCAGCGACGAGCGCAGGAACGAGAAGAACCGCGAGCAACGGCGCGCTGCCGATAAGTGCGGGCCGCTTCGGGGCCCGGCTGGGGTGGAACATGACTCCTCCTGAAGAAATCTAAGCATCCTCTCGCTTGGCCCGTGCTGCATACCTCAGCCTCTTGGAGAACCACCCCGCATCGTCGGATGCGGCGAGGGCTCCAAGCGCTGCCCGGCGCACACGGACTGCCCGGCGCGGCCTTTCCGAGTGGAAGAAAAAGGCCAATAGCCTCAAGGCTTTAGCTGCAAGCAACTGCGGAACGAGCCTGGGCTGCCGGCTAGGAACTCGACTGCGGGCAAACGCTACTATTCCAATCCGGCAGTGTCAAGAGAAGAGGGCAAGACACGAACGGACCTCGGGCCGCGTTGCGCCCGCGCCGGGTCTTTTCGCAAACGCACTGCGGGCGGGCGGCGCGAGAGCCTGCGGCGCTATTTCGGCGCCGGGGTTTTCAGCTCGATCTGGACGAGCTCGATGGGAGCGTCGCCTATGTTTTCCGCTTCGTGCTTGACGGCCGGAGAAAAGAAGGCCTGGCCGGCTTTGGCGTTGCGCTCGACGGTGCGGCCGTCCGGGAAACTGAACTTGATGTGGCCGTCGGTCAGGAAGACGGCGACGTTGGCGGGATGCTCGTGCATGACGCTCTTCTCGTGCGGGGCGATGGTCCAGCGAAGAACGCGGACTTGATCGTTTTCGAGGTCCACCTTGTGGTGCTGCGGATCAACCTTGACGGGATCCTGCCCGATCGAGGGTATCGCGGCCAGGCAAAGCGCGGCGGCGGTGAGAAGCGTTCGGCGCATGTGCCTTGAGGACCCGAAGTATCAGGAGCAGGCCGCGTATCTCTTCCGCCGCTGCACGGTGTACAAGGTGAAGTTCCACGCGGAGAACCACATCGCGGCGCATTATCACATCGATTCGGTCGTCGACGGCTCAGTGAACATGCCGTTCGAGTTCGGGGAGGGCTCGGACTTCGCGAGTCGCGTGGGTAACGGAGAATGGAAGGGCCCGACGAGCGCCGAAGCGGCGGCACCGGACGTCATGGTAACGAGCATGGGGTGCGGGCCGCCCTCCTTCATGACATGCAGCGGCGCCGGGGCGGTGGCGGCGAACGCTCCGGCGAGCCACGGGAAGCTCACCCTCAAGCGCTATTACCAGGCAAGAGAGCTGGGGCCGGACGACAAGATCGTGGTCAAGAACGCGGAAAGCGGGGACAATTTCGCTTCGTTCGAGTTCACCATGCCGCTGGCCACCGCGCCGGTGACCTTCCATAATCCGCCAAGAGGAGATATACCCGGCAGAATGGAGGTCGGCGAGACCGCCGTGATCGTGGTGCACGGCAACGGAGAAACGCCAATCGTGACCCTGGCCAACTGGACGCGCGAAGGGTATCCGACGCTCTTTTCCAAGGGGCTGAGCGGCACAAAAACAGTCAAGAACATCGGCTACACGAACAAGACCAAGTTCGAAATCGTCCACCGGCCGGACCTTTATCCGCCAGACCAGATTAATCCGGCGCTGGAACTGGAGCCGCAGGCTCCGCCGGATACGCCGCCGCGCCAGCCGGCGAGACCCAAGACGCAGTAGACGAACGCCGGCAATCGCACCACCGAATCCTGCCGCGGGCGACACCCGGTGCACGCGCAAATGCCGTTACACGCCTTGGCGGGTTAGAATTGCAAGCGGAGGAGTGGCCGAGCGGTTGAAGGCGGCGGTCTTGAAAACCGTTGGACTCGAAAGGGTCCCGGGGGTTCGAATCCCTCCTCCTCCGCCAGAAAGCCGCCGGATGGGGCCTTCGTTTATTGTTTCGCGGTGACGGGATAAGCCGGAAACGCAAGAAGCAGCGCGAGCCGTTAGACTAGTATTACGCAAGCCTTCCATGGTCCCCCTCCGAAAATACGGGTGGATCGCGGCCCTGTGGATTGTGGTGCTCGGGGCGTACGCGGCCTTTTCCCTGACGCTGAAGCCGGGGTATTCGCTGACGCGGGCCGGGGACGTGATGCTGTGCATCGTGCCGCTGCTGGCGAACGCGGGGCTGCTGCTGAACGCGGGGACTCCGTACTGGAGGCGCAACGCCTTCTGGATGCTGCTGGCGTTCAGTTGCACGCTGTGGCTCATCGGGCAGTTTCAGTGGACCTACTTCGAAGTGTACCTGCACCAGGAAGTGCCGCTGATTTACGGCGGCGACATCATCTTCTTCCTGCGGGGAATCCCGGTGATGGCGGCGCTGGCGCTGCAACCGGACCAGCGGCGGGCGGAACTGCGGATGGGCTTCGGCTATCTCGATTTGCTGCTGCTGCTGCTGTGGTGGACTTTTCTTTACGGCTACGTGGTGCTGCCGTGGATGTACGCGGAGCCTTCCGGGAGAATTTACAACCACTACTACAGTGTGCTGGCCACGGTGCAAAACTTCATCATCGTGGGCGTGCTGGGGTATCTGTGGCTACGGGCCAAGGGCGGATGGCGGAAAGTGTACGCGCACCTGTTCGGCGGATCGGCGACGTACATGGTGTCTTCGCTGCTGATCCTGCTGGGGATCGGCACGGGGGATTACCACACGGGGAGCTTGTTCGACCTGCCGCTGGTGGCGTCGTTCCTGTGGCTGGGAACGGCCGGAATCGTGGCTTACGCGCAGGGTCTGGAGCTGGACCGCGCAAGCGAAAGCTGGAAGGACGGGAAGGAATCGGCGCTGCCGCGAGGCGAAAGCGTGCTGGCATCGCGGCTGGCGACTCTGGCGGTGCTGTCGCTGCCGTTTTTCGCGCTGTGGACGCTGCGTTTCAGCGACGACGCTCCCGCAGTGAAGCAGTTCCGGCTGACGCTGACGATTGCGGCGATGGTGCCTCTGGCGACGCTGGTGTTTCTGCGGCAGCACCTGGCAGACGCGGAGCGCATGCGGCTGCTGGCGCGCTCGGAGGATTCGCTCGAGAACCTGCAGCGGCTGCAGGCGCAACTGGTGCAATCGGAGAAACTCGTGTCGCTCGGACAACTGGCGGCCGGAGCGGCGCACGAGATCAATAATCCGCTGACGGCGATTCTGGGTTTCTCCGACTTGATGGCGGAGGACCCGGCCGCGGGGGAAAAAATGCGGGGGATCGCGGCAAAAATCCGCGACCAGGCCCGGCGCACCAAGACGCTGGTGGCGAACCTGCTGAGCTTCGCGCGGCAGACGCCGAGCGAGCGCACGCTGCTGGACATCAACACGGTGGTGAACAACGCGGTGCAACTGCGCGCGCTCGACCTGCGCGGGCCGACGCGCATCGAACTGCAACTCGAATCGGTTCTTCCCGGGGTACGCGGGGACGCCAACCAACTGATGCAGGTGTTCTTCAACATCGTGAGCAACGCCACGGACGCCATGGAGGCGACCGGAGGAGTGCTGACCATAAAGACCATGCGCGAGCGCGCCAGCGTGGTCATCCTGTTCATGGACACGGGCCCGGGAATCAAGGACCCCAACCGGGTGTTCGATCCGTTCTACACG
>DASPOW010000206.1:0-4976 GCA_035625855.1 Candidatus Methylomirabilota bacterium
CAAAAACAGCAGGTTCCCCACCGGCCGCCCCGGAGAGTTCAGCCCCGCGCAGAACACCTGGTACAGGTCCACCAGCGCCTGCACCCCTTCCGCCTGTCCCACGATCTTCGACCGCAGAGCCGTTTCGAACTCCCGCGCATCAGTGCTGCGCAGTTCCGGATCGAGTTTTCGCTCTCTCACGCTCATGGCCGCCTCACCGGGGAAGGCTGCTATATCGCGCGCAAAAACGCGCCCTGCCGCCCCCGCTCCCGGTCAAACTGGTCAAGTTTGACCTGAATCGTGGACTGCAAAAGCCGCAACTGCAGAAGAATTTCTTGTGCCGCACGGGGGGAGCCGGAGGACCGCAGGAGAGGGGGGAAGAGCCCCGCCAGGTCGAGATTCAGGGTCGCCAGGGAGGCGACCAGTTTCCGCGCTGCGGGCGAGTCAGGGTTCGCCAGCAATTGCCGGTCGTTCAGCTTTTCGCGGAGGGCGTTCCAGTTCAGCCGTACGAGAGGATGCCTTTTGGAGACCTCGCGCACCACCTCGTCGGTGATTCGCGCGCGTTCTCCGAGCCGCGCCAGGTGAAGCTGCGTGACTTTTCCGCCGCGGCGCACGTTGTGCACCAGGTAGAACGAGTTGCCTTTGCGGCGGACGAATGCCATCGGTGCTCCTTGCCGGCTTGCGTTGTGTCGTAGTGTATGCATCTTCCACTACACCTGTCAACTTGGATGCTCGCCGTTTTCCAGGGTTGCATCCTTGCGATCAACGCCACCTTCGCCGTCCTCGCCGTTCCTCTTCCGCGTTCCTGCGCCTCGAAACTGGCGCAACCTCAAGCACTGTCCAGCCGGGCGCCTGATACATCAAACACGCGCTCTCTGGTTTTGATTCGGAGCTGCCGTGCTCCCGCGGTGGAGCTTCTGTACTATCATTCGCATCTTGTGGAAACGGAATGTCTTGGGCTCCCGTTTACGCGCTCGTAAAACAAATTCCCCGCGGCCGTGTTTTAACCTACGGGGGGCTTGCGCGGCTTCTCCGCCTGCCCGGCGGCGCGAGGACCGCGGGCCGCGCGATGGCTGCCACTCCCCGCGGGCAAGGAATCCCGTGGCATCGCGTGGTCGGCGAAGGCGGCCGGCTGCTCGTTCCTGACCGTTACGTTTCCCTGCAAAGAAAACTCCTGGAATCGGAAGGCGTGGCGTTCACCGAATTGCGCGTGAACTTGCAGCGCCATCTGTGGGCCGGTCTCCTCGCCAAGAAATCCCCGGCGAAGCGAAAAACCCCGCGTAAGCCGCGGGAGAAGTGAAGCGCCCGTTCCCCCGGTGGAGTCGGCAATTTGAGGTAAGCTAGAGCGCTGCATATGGCCAATCCCGTTCTGCAAGTGGAGAACCTGAGCAAGCGTTACGGCCAGGTCGAAGCCCTGCGCGGAGTGAGTTTTGAAGTCGCCGAGGGGGAAGTCTTTGGCCTGCTCGGTCCTAATGGCGCCGGAAAGACCAGCACCGTCGAGATTCTGGAAGGCCTGCGTTCGCGCGACGGCGGAACGGTCATGGTTTGCGGCCTGGATCCGCAACGCGAACCCGAGGCCCTGAAGAGCGAGATCGGCGCCGCGCTCCAGGCGACGGCCCTGCCCGACAAAATGCGCGTGATCGAAGCGCTGCGCCTTTTCGCCAGTTTCTACAAGCGCCGCCGCGACGCCGGTGAATTGCTCAAGCGCTTCGGCCTCGAAGACAAGCGCAACTCCTTCTACAACCAGCTTTCCGGCGGGCAGAAGCAGCGCCTCGCCCTGGCCATGGCCCTCGTCAACGATCCCCGCGTCTTGTTTTTCGACGAACCCACCGCCGGCCTCGACCCCCAGGTGCGACGCGAAATCTACGACATCATCGAAGAGCTGCGCGGCGAAAAGAAAACCATTCTTTTCACCACCCACTATATCGAGGAAGCGGAAAAACTCTGCGACCGCGTCGCCATCGTGGACCACGGCAGAATCATCGCCCTGGGCACTCCGCGCGAACTCAAGCAGCACTCCGCCAACACCACGCGCCTGGAAGTGCGCCTCGCCAAGCCGGAAACCGAGGATGTCCTGCGGCGCCTGGACGGGGTCAGCGACTGCCGCTCCCTCGACGGCGCCTTCATCCTCCATTGCCAGCGGCCGCCGCAAGCCATCGTCGCCCTGGTGAAGCACCTCGAGGCGGAAAACAACGAACTCGTCAGCCTGGAAATCTCCTCGCCTTCCCTCGAGGACGTCTTCATCGAACTCACCGGAAGGAGGCTCCGCGATTGAAGCACTTCGGCACACTGACCGCCAGCCGCATGACCCTGGCCATGCGCAACAAGGCCTTTCTCTTTTTCAGCCTTATCATGCCCCTGGCCTTCTTTTTCCTTTTCGCCGGCATCTTCGGCAAGGGCCGCCCCGAGGCGGTCACCTATCTGATGGGTCCTATCATCTCCCTTACGGTCATGGGCAGCTTCTGGGGGCTCTCCGCGGGTCTCGTGATGTATCGCGAACAGGGCATTCTCCGCCGCTACCGGCTGGCGCCTCTCACGCCAGCGGACATGCTGGCCTCCAGCATCGCCGCCAACTTCATCCTCGTGACGCCCACCGTCATCCTGGAAATCGTTCTCGCTCGCGTCCTTTTTCACGTGACGTCGTTCGGCGATTTCCTTTCCATCGCGGTCCTCGTAACCGTTGCGATTGTCTCCTTCGGCTCGCTCGGCCTGGTCGTCGCCAGCGTGACCAATACCATGCAGGAGACTCAGGTCATCTGCCAGATTATCTGGTTCGCCCTGCTCTTCTTCTCAGGAGCTACCTTCCCGGTCGCGGTCCTGCCTCGCATTGTCCAACGCTTCGCTGTTTTTCTGCCCGCGACTTACCTCATCGCCGGCCTACAGAAGGCCATGGTGAACTCCACCCCCTTCTGGCGCCTGGGCGTCGAACTCACCTCCATGATCGCCTGGGCCGTCCTCGCCTTTTTTGTCGCGTCGCAGCTGTTTCGCTGGGAGAGCGAAGAAAAACTCCCGCGCAATGCCAAGCTCTGGGCTGTCGCCACAATTCTCCCCTTTGTGGTTCTCGGCGTCTGGGAGAGCAAGTACGGCACGGTGCTCACCGAATCGAAAGCCATCTACCAGTCGCTCAGCTCCCCTTCCGGCTCGCAAAGCACCTCCCCGCGCTGAGTCCGGCGGCGCGAGTACCCCGCCAATTTGGTTGCGCTTCCCGCCGTACTGGAGCCCCTGGCTCATTGACCCTGCATCCCTCCTACCGTATTCTGCCGCCTAGGGATTGGGTATAAGTGCCTTAATTCCGCCGACAGGGAGCGCAGATGCCGATTCAAAAAACCGAGAAAATCTGGCACAACGGCAACTGGATTAACTGGGACGACGCCACCCTCCACGTCGCCTCCCACGTCGTCAGCTACGGCTCGGCGGTCTTCGAAGGCATCCGCTGTTACAGCACCAGGCAAGGCCCCGCCATTTTCCGCCTGCGCGACCACATGCAGCGCCTCATCAACTCCGCGCGTATCTACCGCATGGAATTGCCTTACAGCGTGGACGACTTCTCCAACGTCGCCACCGAGCTTGTCCGCCGCAATAAGCTCAACGCCTGCTACGTCAAGCCTATCGTCCTGCGCGGCTACGGCGACGCCGGCGTCAACCCCCTGACCTCGCCCATCGAGTGCTACATGGCCTGCTGGCCCTGGGGCGCCTATCTCGGCGAGGACGCTTCTACCAAGGGCGTGGACGTCTGCGTCAGCTCCTGGACCCGCATCGCGCCCAACACCCTCCCCGCCATGTCCAAGGCCGCGGCGAACTACATGAACTCCCAGCTCATCCGCATGGAGGCCAGCTTCAACGGCTTCGCCGAGGGCATCGCTCTCGACGCCTCCGGCTATCTCAGCGAAGGCTCCGGCATGAACCTCTTCCTCGTGCGCGACGGCACCGTCTACACTCCGCCCTTGGCCGCCAGCGTCCTCCCCGGCATCACGCGCTCCAGCCTCCTGGCCCTCTGCGAAGACTTCGGCATTCCCGTCAAGGAGCAGGTCCTTCCTCGCGAAATACTCTACATCTCCGACGAAGTCTTCTTCGCGGGCACCGCCGTCGAGATTTGCCCCATTCGTTCGGTGGACCGCATCTCCGTCGGCAAAGGGCTGCCCGGCCCGATTACGCGCCGCCTCCAGGACGAGTTCAACGCCCTCACCTCCGGCGCCAAGCCCGATCGCCACCACTGGCTCACCCCCTGCAACGTTCCGGTGACGGCGGGCGCGCGCTAAAACCCTTCCCGGATCCTTGCACCCGCAAGCTTCGCGCGGGCTTCCCTCGCGACCCGTCCACTCTTTTATCCCGGACAATGGCGAGGGCCACTAGCCACTTGCCGCTTCTTTCAGTAGAATCCGCACCGCAGCGCGCATCAGGCGCGGGCCGGAATCGGCTCTCGTGGAGGCCGCCCTCATGTACAACATGGGCCAGAAGCTTGTGGCCGAATTCATCGGCACGTTTACGCTCATTTTCATCGGTGCCGGCTCCATCTGCACCGAGCAATTCCTTCATGGCACCGGCGGCGGAGGTCTCCTCGGCATCGCCATCGCACACGGCCTGGCGATCGCCATCATGGTTTCCGCGCTGGGCCACATTTCCGGAGGCCATTTCAACCCGGCCGTCTCCATCGGCTTCTGGGTCACACGCCGCATCGGCACACTCGACATTCTCCTCTACTGGGCCGCGCAGCTTGCCGGCGCCGTCGCCGCCGCTTATCTGCTCAAGACCGTCATCCCCGAAGAGGCCTGGCGCGCCGTCGCTCTGGGCACGCCGGACCTGGCCCGCGACTTCACCCGCGTCAACGCCCTCCTCCTTGAAGGGATAATGACCTTCTTCCTCGTTTGGGTCGTTTTCGCGACTGCCGTGGACGAAAAAGGCGCCTTCAACAAGATCGCCGGCTTCGGCATCGGCCTCACCATCACCATGGACATTCTCGTCGGCGGGCCGCTCACCGGAGCGGCGATGAATCCCGC
>DASPOW010000207.1:0-4926 GCA_035625855.1 Candidatus Methylomirabilota bacterium
ACGCGGACCTTGTGGTCGGCTTCCTGCTGCTCGAGCGGCACAACGTTGGGGAAATCGATCGCCGGCAGGCCCGCGCAGGCCCCCTGCATGAACTGCATCCAGATGGGCAGCGCGGCTTTGGCGCCCGTCTCGCGTTTTCCAAGCGAAATGGCTTTGTCGTCGAAGCCAACCCAGACGCCCGCGGTGATTTGCGGGGTGAAGCCGACATACCACGCGTCGGTGTAGTCCTGGGTCGTGCCGGTCTTTCCGGCGCTGGGGCGGCCAAGCTGCTTCGCCGCGATGCCGGTACCGAACTGAACCACTTCCTCGAGCATCGCGGTCATCGTGCGCGCTACGTCGGGAGAGAGGACGTCGTGAACGCCGGGATGGGCATCCTCCAGCAGGGCGCCTTCGTAGGTGGTGACGCGGCGAATCATGTGGGGGTCCAGGCGAATCCCGTCGTCGGGGAAGACCGTAAAGGCGGAAACGTGCTCGATGAGGCGCATGTCCGCAGCACCCAGAGCCAAGGGCAGGTATGGCGGCAGCGGGGTGGTGACGCCGAAGCGGCGAGCCATGTCCACGACGGAGTTGATGCCGATCTTCTCAGCGAGCTTGACGGCAGGGACGTTGCGCGAGCCGGCCAAGGCGCGGCGCAGGGTGATGACGCCTTCAAAGCGCTCGTCGTAGTTGTGCGGGGAGTACGGCTGGCCTCCGCTGGTGGTGGTAAACGGGGCGTCGAGAATCGTGTCGAAGGGAGAAGCCCCTTTTTCGATTGCATCCGCGTAGACGTAGACCTTGAACGAGCTGCCCACCTGGCGGACAGACTGGGAGGCGCGGTTGAACTTGGAGTCCTCGAAACTGTAGCCGCCCACCATGGCTTTGATTTCGCCGCTCGAGTTGTCTATGGCCACCAGCGCGGCCTGCGCGGCGGGCTGTTGCTCCAGGCGGACGCGGGCGGTGGTTTCCCGCAGGTCGAGAATGGCGAACTGCGCCAGGTCGCCGGGCTTCAGCAGGTCTGAGGCGCGTTCGCGGCCGGTCCAGGCGAAGTCCGCAGGAGAAAGAATCGCGCGGTAGGAGCCGATCTTGATGAGCGCGCCTCTGTCCTCGAGCGAAAGCACCAGTCCGGTAACATAGCCGCCCTTCTCGATGGGGCGGCGCCAGTCGTCGTCCTCGTAGGAATCGAGCTTGCCGAGATTGTCGCGGATGACGTTGGGCAAGCCGCCGCGCCAGCCGTGGCGGCGGTCGTAGACGTGAAGGCCGTCGCGGACGGCCTGGTTGGCAGCCCGCTGGGTGGCGATGTTCAAGGTGGTGTACACGCGCAGGCCGCGTTCGTGAACCGCTTCGGCGCCATAAGCGGACTCGAGATACTTGCGGATGTCCTCGAAGAAATACGGGGCGAGGTCGTTGCGCGGATACTGGATGCGCAGGCCGAGCGGGGCCTGCTTTGCGGCATAGGCTTGCGCGTCGGTGATTTTCCCTTCCTCGGCCATGCGGGTGAGAACGAGGTTGCGGCGCTCGCGGGCAAGCTCCGGATTGTTGATGGGCGAATACCGCGGACCGTTGACCATGCCGGCCAGCAGCGCGGCCTCGGGAAGCTTGAGATCACTCACGGGTTTGCCGAAGTAGAACTGGGAAGACGCGGCAAAACCGTAGTTGCCATGCGCCAGATAGACCTGGTTGGCGTACATGGTGAAGATTTGCGGCTTGGTGTAGCGGCGCTCGATTTGCAGCGCGAGCAGAATCTCCTGCATTTTGCGGCGGAAACTGCGGTCGGAGCGGTCGAGGAAGAGCGTGCCGGCAAGCTGCATGGTGATGGTGCTGGCGCCCTCAGTGATGCGGCGACGGCGCAGGTTGCGCAGGGCGGCGCCGGCCACCCGGGGGAAATCGATTCCCCAGTGATCCTCGAAGTGCTGGTCCTCGATGGCCAGCACCGCGTTGTAGAGGGCACGCGGGCACTGCTCGTACGTCATGAGCACCCGGCGCTGCAGGGCGAAGCTGGCGACGAGCTGGCCGTCGTCGGCGTAAATCTCGGTGACCACATCGGGCCGAAACGTTTCCAGCGCGCGAATCTCCGGCAGATCGCTGGCGTAAACAAAAAGAAGCCCGGACGCCGCGCCCAGCGTGACCGCGCAGAGCAGCAAGAATGCGAGCGCGACCCGGTCCACCAGCTTCCAGCCGCGCAGACGCAAGGTGATCGGAGGAAGACTCAGCATGAAGGATTCATCTTAGCGCAGAGAAAATCGTTCACGGAGTTGCCGAAGGCGGGCCGCTACACGGAGTAATACCGCTCGCCGGCGCAGGAGCGACATAGCGTGCGGCCGTTTGCCACCACCTCGCGCTTGAAGTTGATGCCTTCGCCGCACTCGGCGCAGACCACGCGCGATCCCTTGAAGCCCGGGAGTTCTTCGGGCTGCACTTCCACCTTAACCCACTGTTTGGTGAACAGCGCGTCGTCCGGAAGGACCTTGTAGGCTTTCTGCTGGCCGGCCTCCTTCTCCATTTCCGGGAACATATCGCGCGCAGCCTGTTTCGACGATTCCCTGGCGGCGATGCGCACGGCCCGCCCGGTCGGCAGGTCGACGAAAGTCGCGGCGACCTTGCCCCAGTCTCGAAACTTCAGCGCGCGCTTTCCCAGCCGGCAGTTGGCGACCAGGGCGACGGCGTCCGTGACGCAGCGGTCGATCTCGACGTAGGTGACCAGACGCTTGCGATCGGCAACCGGGTCGGCAATGCCCAGTTCGCGCATTCCGAGCATCGCCAGGCGCACACCGAGAATCTGCCCGGCGCAGATGTGCCCGTGAGCCTTCTCCGCCAGTTCGAGGTATTCGTCGAGCGTTTTCATGGTCCGCCTGCCGCTTAGGTGGCCTTCTCCTGCGCCGCCCAGGGATGAGGCGAGCGCGCCTCCAGAAAAACCAGCACCGTGAAAAGCAGCGAGACGCCGACCAGCACGCCGTCGCGCAACACGGTCAGGAACGTCAGCGCTCCTCCGGGGCCGAAGCACCCGCAGGGAATCGTCAGACCGAGCGTGTAGGTGCGCACGACAATCACAAAAAACCCGACCAGCAGCGCGCTGACCAGGCTCGCCCAGACGCGCAGCCGCCAGCCAATCAGCAGGAGGAGGCCCAGGGCGATTTCGACGAACGGAAGGGCGTGCGCAAGACGCGTCACGGCCCAGGGCGGAAGCAGTTGATACGCGTCAATCTGCGTGGCGAAAAGCGCCAGCGCGATTCCGACGGGCGGATGGGGGCTGATGCCGGGAAGGAACGCGCCCTTCCATCCGAAGAACGGAATGAAAAGCTTTGCCCAGCCCGCGTAAGCCATAAGGGCGCCCAAGACGAGCCTCGCCGCGAGAATGAGGACGCGGCGGATCGACAATGGGCTGGACTCCATCACGGCCTTCTCATCGGGTTATTGCTTGAGGAGTTGGTCCAGGAATTCGTGAAACACCTGGTAAGACTGGGGCCCGATCACCGGATAGGTCTGCCCCTTGCACGTGATGTAGCAGGTCGGCGTGCTGCCGACTCCCAAACTCTTTCCCAGAGTTACGTCGCGGTCGATCTCCGGATCCACCGCGCCGCTCTTGACCAGGTCGCGGACTTTCTTCATCTGCGCCGGAGTGAGCACCCCCGCCACGGTGCCGTCCACGTCGCCGCTCGCGTCCCAAGCCTGCTGCTTCTCGAAGAGCACGCGCTCCACAGCTTCAAACTGCCCGACGCGCGCCGCGGCCGTGGCGTAGCGCGCCGCGTCGCGCGAATGCGCGTGGACCGGGAGCGGAAAGTCACGATGAATCAAATAGACCTTTCCGGTGTTGACGTAATTCTCAAACAGCTGCCGCCAGACCCCGGTGTAGAGGGTCTTGCACGCGGGGCACTGGAAATCGCTGAAAACCTCCATCGTGATAGGGGCGTTCTTCGACCCGAAGACCTTGTGGGGATCAATCGGGGAGCTGCCGGTTTGAGGGGGAGCCGCGTGGGTCCAGCCTGCCGTGGCCGCCGCAAGGCCCACGAGAAAGGCTGCTGCGAGGAGTTGCCGACGAAACACGCTCACCTCCACCATGCGGGTTTTCCGAGCCGGAATGGCGAATTGTACCGCAAAAGCAGGCGGCGCGGGCCTCCAGGCCTCGCCTCGCGTTCGCCTCCAGCACTTCCCTGCCAGGTTTGATGCGGAAAGTCCGGAACGATTTGTTTAGGGCCAGCCGGAGCAAAGGCTCAGGAGAAGAAGGTCCGTAAAGTGAAGACCCAGGTAGATTTACATGGAATATCAACATACTTGACAACGACTCACTCAACTTGTACACTTTGTTCGTCTTCGCAAAGCCATTAGCTCCATCCCGAAGCCTCATGCAGGCTTCCCGGCGGACCGAAGCAGCAACAGAGTAGAACAAGGAGTTTACATCCATGAGCAAAATTATCGGCATTGACCTGGGCACGACCAACTCGGTTGTGGCCGTCATGCAAGGGGGCGAACCGGTGGTGATCCCCAACCAGGAGGGCGGGCGGACGACTCCCTCGGTGGTAGCAATCACCAAGACCGGCGAACGCCTGGTCGGCCAGGTAGCCAAGCGCCAGGCGGTGACCAATCCGGAGAACACGATTTATTCCATCAAGCGCTTCATGGGCCGCCGTTACGACGAAGTCGGCGAAGAGAGCAAGCGCGTCCCCTACAAGGTCATCCGGGGCCCGCATGACGACGCGCGCGTGGAAATCAGCGGCAAAGCCTACAGCCCGCCGGAAATCTCCGCGATGATTCTGCAGAAGCTCAAGAGCGCCGCGGAAGACTTCCTCGGCGAAAAGGTCACCAAGGCGGTGATCACCGTTCCCGCTTACTTCAACGACGCGCAGCGCCAGGCCACCAAGGACGCCGGCGCTATCGCCGGGCTGAATGTGCTGCGCATCGTCAACGAACCTACGGCGGCTGCGCTTGCCTACGGCCTCGATAAGAAAAAGG
>DASPOW010000208.1:0-4822 GCA_035625855.1 Candidatus Methylomirabilota bacterium
CTTGCCCGAGTTGCGCCGCGCCGTCGCCGGCTATCTCGCCCGCACCCGCGGCCTTCGCGTGGCGCCGGAGGAGGTTCTTCTCGCTCCCGGCTGCAAGATGGCTTTGGCGCTGGCCATGATGGCGCTCATCGAGCCCGGCGACGAAGTGCTCTATCCCGATCCGGGCTTTCCCATCTATCCGTCGCTGACGCGCGGCCTGGCAGCGGTTCCCGTCCCCTTCCGCCTCCTCGAAAAGAACGGTTTCCAGCCCGATCTCGGCGAGATTGCCGCGAAGGTCACGCCGAAGACCCGAGTCCTGATTTTCAATTCGCCGAGCAATCCGACCGGCGCGGTCTATGACGACTCGGCGATGACCGGCCTCGCGGAAATCGCCGCGAAGCGCGACCTCTGGGTAATTACCGACGAGGTCTACGCCCGCATTGTCTTCCAGGGCGAGTACCGCTCGATGCGTTCTCTCCCCGGGATGGCCGAGCGCACCGTCATCATTGATGGCTTTTCGAAGAGCTTCGCCATGACCGGCTGGCGGCTCGGCTACGCCGTCGCTCCGGCCGAAGTCATCGCCGCTTTGGACCTGCTCGTCGTGAACACCTTCACCTGCGTAGCGGAATTTTCTCAGGTTGCCGCCGTCGAGGCCCTGCGCGATTCCACGGGCGCCGTCGAAGCCATGGTCGCCGAGTATCGCAAGCGTCGCGACCTTTTCGTCAAGCAGCTCAGTGCCATTCCGGGCTTCCGCTGCCGTTTGCCGGAAGGCGCGTTCTACGCCTGGGTCAACGTCGAGGAGACGGGGCTTTCCGCCGAACAGCTTTCTTCGCTCCTCCTCGAGGAAGCAGGCGTCGCCGCCATTGCCGGCGGGGCGTTCGGTGCCGAAGGCAAAAGCTACCTGCGCTTTTCGCTCGTCAGCGCCCGCCGCCTGCTGGAGGAGGCACTGGAACGAATCGAGCGGGTCTCGGCGCACTGGCGGGCCCCGGCCGTTCGCTAGACTCGCGAATTTTCAGGCGCCGCATGGTTCCGGGCGGCGACACCAATCATGGAGCTGCGTCATGTCAACTGCGACTGCACTGAAATACACGAGATGGAGCGAGGTCAGGCTCGAGCACCTCAACCCCCTCATCGATCGCCAGATGATTGTCGGCGACAAGCTGATGCTGGCGCGCGTGCTGCTCAAGAAGGGCGCTCACGTGCCCGAGCACCGTCACCACAACGAGCAGGTGACTTACATTCTCGAGGGCGCGCTGAAATTCAGGATTGATGGAAAAGAGATTGTGGTTCGTTCCGGCGAGGTTTTGTGCATACCGCCGAATATGCCGCACGAAGCCTGGGCGGTGGAAGACACCGTTGATCTCGACGTGTTCATGCCGCCGCGCGAAGACTGGCTCGCCGGAACCGACGCATATCTCCGCGGACGCTGAGCGCTGGCCGCAACTACTTCGCCGGCTGCGCCACCGGAGCCGGCTGGCGCGCCGCCATGAAGCGCTCGAGAAATTCATCGAGTTCGGCCGGCCGGATCGGTTTCGTCAGGTAGCCGTCCATCCCTGCGGAGAGGCAGCGCTCCTCGTCGCCCTTCATGGCATGCGCCGTGAGCGCGATAATGTGCTGGTGTTTTCCGGTCGCCTTCTCATTCCGCCGGACAATCATGGTGGCTTCCAGTCCGTCCATTTCTGGCATCTGGATATCCATCAAGACGATCTCGAAGGTTTCCTTCTCCAGCATCTCGAGCGCTTCGCGCCCGTTGGCTGCAATCGCAACGCGATGTCCGCGCTTCTCGAGCAGCCGCGTCGCCAGCCGCTGGTTCACCAGGTTGTCCTCCACCACCAGGATTCGCAGAATCTGGTCGGGCTCGCGGGCGTCGTGCAGGGAATACCGCGTGATCAAGGCGATAGGCCCTTTCTGGTGGCTTGCGCCCAGCACGCGCGCGATGGCCTCCCGCAGCTCCGATTGACGGATGGGTTTCAAGAGGTAAGCGGCGATTCCGAGCTGCTTGCACCGCTCCGCATCGCCGCGGTGTCCGGCGGAGGTGAGCATCATAATCGTGGCGGTGCCGAAGTCGGGGCTTTGCCGGATTCGCTCCGTCAGGGCGAAACCGTCCATGCCGGGCATGTGCATGTCCGTAATCACCAGGCGGTAAGGTTCTCCTGCCTGCCGCGCGGCGGCGAGTTCAGCCAGCGCTTCAGCCCCGCCTGGGACCGTGTTCGCCGTCATCTCCCAGCGTTTCAGCATGCCTTGCAGGATGCGGCGGTTCGTGCTGTTGTCATCCACGACCAGGACTCTCGCTCCGCGCAGAAGTTCCGCCGGAGCTGCCGTGCCCGGCTCCACCGGCCGCTCCGTCGAGGTCACCTTGAGCGTGAAATGAAATTGCGAGCCGCGGCCCGGCTGGCTGTTGAGCCAGATCCTTCCACCCATCATGGCGATCAGACGCGCCGAAATCGTCAAGCCGAGCCCGGTCCCTCCATACTTGCGCGTCGTGGAAGTATCCGCCTGGGCAAACGGGTCGAAGATCAGATTCTGCTTGTCCTCGGGGATTCCGATGCCGGTGTCGGACACCGCGAAGTGAAGAACGCGCTCCTTCCCGTCATGGGATTCTTCGGTTACGTTGACCGCCACCTCTCCCTCATGGGTGAACTTGATGGCGTTGCCGACGAGATTGATGATGACCTGCCGCAGACGCGTGGGGTCCGCGACCACACTATCCGGCACCTGCGGGGCAATCTCGCAGAGCAGCTCCAGGCCCTTTTCATCGGCGCGCAGGGCCAGGCCTTTCAACGTCAGCTCTAAAACGTCCCGCAGATTGAACTCCACGTTCTCGAGGTCCATCCGGCCGGCTTCGATCTTCGAGAAGTCCAGAACGTCGTTGATCACCGTAAGCAGCGAGTCCGCCGAGGACTTCACCGTCTCCAGGTACTCCCGCTGCTCTGAATCGAGGCGGGTGTCCAGCGCAAGGTCGGTCATGCCGATGACGCCGTTGAGCGGCGTGCGGATTTCGTGGCTCATGTTGGCCAGGAATTCGCTCTTGGCCTGGCTGGCCACTTCCGCAACCTCCTTGGCGCGGACCAGCTCCACCGTTCGCGCTTTCACGCGGTCCTCCAATTCGTCGTTGGCGCTGTGCAGGGCGTCGTCCCGCTGCTGAATGGCCTCAAGCATCTGGTTGAACCCGTGAACCAGACGGCCGATCTCGTCGCCGCTTTCCGCCGCGACGCGCAACCCATAGTTCTTTTCCTCCGCGACGCGCCCCGCGATACTCGCCAGCTCGCGAATCGGATCGGTCACCAAGCGGAGCAGACGCAAGGAAATCAGGTAGGTGGCGCCGACGGAAAAAAGCAGAACCAGGGCGGCGATCTGCACGTATTCGTAAGTTTTCTCGCGGAACCCTCGCAAGTCCGAGACGATAGCGATGGACCCCGCGCGGTCGCCGTGCAGGGTCACTGCCCGGAAAAGAACCAGCCGGCCGCCCTCGAAGTACGCGCCGTCCGGATGCCAGGCCGGCAGCGAGCCCGCGGCGCTTTGATCGCTTCGCCGGTAAGCCGCGAAGATTCGGCCGTCCCCCTCGTACAAAGCGGCCGCCAGGATGTGCGCCTCGGACTGCAGCGAAGAGAGCATGTCCTGGGCGGTCTTGGCGTCGTTGAAAACCAGCGATGCGGCTGTGTTTGCGCCGAGCGTGGCCGCGAGCGCCGAAAGTTCGCTCGTGGTGTTCTCCCGAAAGCTGGCTCGTTCGTAAAAGGCAAACCCCACACAGGCCAGAATCAGCGCGCAGCTTGTCGCCAGCAAAGTCAGCAGGGTCAGCTTCCGCCAGATGGATAAGTCCCTGAAATGCATTGCGTCACCCCCGTCCCTGATTCCCCACGACGTTCTTCGCCAGAAGCAGCAGCCGCGAACTGACTTTGATTCCCGCTTTCTCCGCAGCACCCACGTTGATTTCGAAGCGCACCTTGTTTTCGTCCAGGCAGAAGCGAATTACTCCGCCCTGGCGCAGAAATTCTTCGTTCTCTCCAACCGTCATAATCGGGGCGCTTCCCAGCTCCTCGAAAATCCCCGGAACACGCTTCGCCTCTGCCCGACCCACGAAAACGACCTGGCAGCCCCGCGCTTCCCCGTTTTGCTTGATGTGCTGCACGCGGATTTTCCTGGTGCCGATGGATTTTCCCCCCAGGGAGTTCTCCAGTTCGCCGCGAAAGGGATCGTCTCCGACGACGCACAAATTGAAACTGTCGCCGCCGGCGAAGCTTTCCGGGGGCCACTCGACAAGTTGCGCAAAATGAAAAAGGAACGCCGCCTTTACACGGTATTCGTCGGGCGCGGACTGGCCTCCCGCCGGGCGGCAACACGAGCACGACGCAAGCAGGGCGAGGAACAGGCGAAAAAAGCGCGTGTCCGCGGAACAGCCTCGGCGCCCCTGCGTCTTTGCCCGCGGGAATGAGTTGCCTTGAAGCACGGATGCCTGCGGCGCTCCCGGTCAGAAGGTCCAGGTGACCTTGGCATAAACGCGCCGTTTAATTTCGGCGCTGTTTAGGATCGCGTTGACCAGGAACTCCACGTGCTCCTCGCGCAGCAGGTCCTGGCCCGTAATGCTGAACGTCGTGTGCTCGCCGCATCGCGCCGAAAGCGTGCTGTCCAGCCGGGTGTAGGACGGCACGTTCGGATCCGTCAATCGCCCCGTGAAATATGCGCTGGTGTCCCAGGCCAGCCAGCGGCGGAGGCTTACGTGAGAGCGAATCTGTGCGGACTGCACCGGCGTACTCCCTTGCGCGGCCGCCACCGACGTCGTGTCCCGGCTCGATGGATCCAGGTGCATGTGAATTTGCTGAAAGGCATATCCCGGGCTCAGTTC
>DASPOW010000209.1:0-4498 GCA_035625855.1 Candidatus Methylomirabilota bacterium
GGGCAACAGCCGGAAACCGGCTGGCTGAGGGGTTTCTACGATGCCGGTAAAACACCGATCCAGTTCGAGAAAGTCCTGCAGACCGCATTAGGCGGGCCCAGGGCGCGGCAGGCCGCTCCCAGCGCGAAGCGCTAGCCCCGATTTCGCATCCCTTCGGGCGGTGCTATCCTGCGGTCATGACGGAGCCGTCGCTATCTCCGCTTGAATCGCCGCAGGTGGCCACGCCGGAAGAGTCGCGTGGACAGCTCGAGGCCCTGCTGGAGGTCAGCGAAGCCATCGCGCAGCATCGCGACTTGAAGGCGCTGTTTCACGACCTTTCCAAGCGCCTGCGCACCGTCGTGGCTTTCGATTTCCTCTCTCTGGTCCTGCACGACCCGGTGCAAAACGTCATGCGCCTGCATGTCCTCGAAGCCCTCGAGCCCACGAAAGTGGAGACCGGCACGGAAGCGCCCGTGGACCAGTACCCTTCCGGCTGGGTTTGGCAGACGCAGCAGCCGTTTCTGGTAGCGGACACCACGACGGAGACGCGCTACCCCCAGTTCGCCCAGTTCCTCGCCGCGCAGGGGGTTCGCTCGGCGGCCATCGTGCCGCTGACCACCGCGCAGCACCGCATCGGAGCGCTGGGCTTCGGGCGCAACACCCCCGGAGGCATTCGCGGCGCCGAGGTGCAGTTCATGCAGCGCGTCGCCAGCCAGGTGGCCGTGGCGGTGGACAACGCCCTCAACACCGAAAGCGCGCAAGAGTATCAGCGGCAACTGGCCCGCGAGCGGGACCGCCTCCAGGTGCTTCTCGAGGTTAACAACCTCCTGCTCGCGCATCGCGACCTGGAAGAGCTGTTTCGCGGCATCGTGAGCGTGCTGCAGCGCGTCATCCATCACGACTACACCAGCCTGGCTCTTCACGACCCGGCTACCGGCTTGCTGCGAATCCACGCCTTGGATTTTCCCGGCGGGCAGACGCTGCTTCGTCCGGAGACGGCCGTTGCGCTCGACGCCACTCCGTCCGGCCGCTGCTTCAGCAAGGTCGAGCCGTGCGTCGTGCGCGGCGCCGAAATCGACCGCTTCGAAAGCGAAACCATGCGCGCCCTCCGCGCCGCCGGGGTCGAATCCGTCTGCTGCGTCCCGCTCTTTACCCACGGGCGCACGCTCGGCTCGTTGAATCTGGCCAGCAAGCGCCCCGACGCCTTCAGCGAATCCGAAGTCGCCCTGCTTCAGCAGGTCGGCGGCCAGGTGGCCATCGCCGTCGAAAACGCCCTGGCCTTTCAGGAAATCGATGCGCTGAAGGACAAGCTCACCGAGGAAAAGGTTTACCTCGAGGAGGAAATCCGCAGCGAATTCAATTTCGAGGAAATCATCGGGGAAAGTGCCGCGCTCAAGCGCACCCTCGCGCAGGTGGAGCTCGTCGCCGGCGCCAGCACCACCGTGCTGATTCTGGGCGAAACCGGCACCGGCAAGGAGCTGATCGCCCGCGCCATCCACAACCGCAGCCCCCGCCGCGAGCGCACCTTCGTGAAAGTGAACTGTGCCGCCATTCCCTCCGGTTTGCTCGAGTCCGAGCTGTTCGGCCATGAACGCGGCGCGTTCACCGGAGCGCTGGCCCAGAAAATCGGCCGCTTCGAACTGGCCGACCGCGGCACGCTCTTTCTCGACGAAGTGGGTGACATTCCCCTCGAACTGCAGCCCAAGCTTCTGCGGGTCCTGCAGGAGCAGGAGTTCGAGCGCCTGGGCAGCGCGACGACCATCCGCGTGGACGTGCGCGTCGTCGCCGCCACCAACCAGGACCTCGCGCGCCTCGTCGCGGAAAAAAAATTCCGCAGCGACCTCTACTACCGCCTCAACGTCTTTCCCATTTCCGTGCCCGCCCTGCGCGAGCGTCCCGAGGACTTTCCGCTGCTGGTGCGCTACTTCGTGCAGCGCTACAGCCGTCAGCTCAACAAAAACGTCCAGTACGTTCCCGCCGAGGTGATGGCCGCGCTGGCCGGGTACTCCTGGCCGGGAAACATCCGCGAACTGGAAAACCTGATCGAGCGCGCGGTGCTGCTTTCGCCGGGAACCGAGCTGCGCGTGCCCCTCGGCGAGCTCAAGGACGCTGCGGGCGTGCCGGTCTCTGCGGTTTCCAGCGCCGCGACGGTCAATCTTGCCGCGCCGATCGCCACCCTCGAGGAGTCCGAGCGCCAGCACATCCTCCGCGCCCTGCGCCAGAGCGAATGGCGCGTTGCCGGGCCGCGCGGCGCAGCCGCTCTGCTTGGCATGAAGCGCACCACGCTCCAGGCGCGCATGCGCAAACTCGGCATCCGCCGCCCCGCCTGATTTAGGTTGCGTCTGCTTTTCGTCGGAAACCAAACGCTTGCGTCGTGCGGACCCGGCGCTGCTCCGGCGGCCATGAGTGGCAATCGCCAGCGCGTTTCGCGCCATAGTAAAATCTTCCCGCACGAACAAAACTCCCAGGAGACAAGCCATGCCGAAAAAAGCGAGTTCAGAAGACGCCCGTTTGGTCCTCAGGCTCTACGACTTGCGCCGCGAGACCGAAATGCGCAAGGCCCGGGATTGGTGGGCGGCTCAGTTTTGGCCGGAGAGCGTCGAAGATTACATGAATATTGCCATGGGTATCGGGAAGCAGGAGTCAAAGTGGTTGCGTCAGGTGGCCAGCTTTTGGGAAATGGCCGCGACCCTCGTCAATCACGGCGCGCTGAACGAAAAGCTATTTCTCGAACTCTCCTGCAGCGGCGAGATGTATTTCATTTTTGGCAAGCTTCGTCCGTTCTTGAAGGAGATCCGCGAGAGAACGCACAGCCCCGAAGCTTTTGAGAACATCGAAAAAGTGATCCTCGGCTCCGCGGTCGGCCGCCGGCGCCTGGCGGTCATCGAAGGCAACATCCGGCGGCGCCGCGAAATGCTCGCCAAAGCCAAAGTATCAGCCGCGGTCAGTTAGCCTCTACGCCCGGCCATGGGAGGCGCCTCTTCCCGCGGAAGCAGCCGAAAACGCCGCCTCCCCCGCCGCCGCAAACGAACACGCGCCCCATGGTGCTATACTCCGCGCCAAAGGGCCTCCGCAGCCCTTTGCTGGCGTGCCTCTGAATGATGCACAAGGAGGTGGCGATTGGAAACCATCCAGCAGCAAGGTTACCTTCTCTATCTGGTCATCGCGTGGGGGCTGGTTACCGCCTGTTTTATCGGAATCCTGATCCGGCGGAGCCTGCTCACCAATAAGGAAGACGATCAGATCTTTATCGACGCCGCGGAAGAACATATGGCCGCCGAACAGCGGGTTCTGGTGGCCAAGATCTCCGCGCTCTCCAAACCCCTCGTGGCCACGGGGATTCTGTCCGGAATTCTGCTGTTGTTGATCGCCGGGCTGTGGATTTACGAGGGCTTGAAGAGTTTCTGATCGCCGCCCGGAAAGCGCGGGTAGCCGGCAACCCAGCGCGGTCCAGGGGCTGCGAGGCGGTTCAGGGCTTCGCTGGCGGCGGAGCCTGTGCTTGCACGGGTTGAGTGGCCTGTTGCAGCACGGAAGTATGGTTGTGCACGATGAGCCAGCGGCCGACGCGCCTCTCCAGGACCAGCGAAGCCTGCCCGCGCGCATCCATTTGCTGTCCGTCCACCACGCCTGAAAAATCCCACTGGTAACACGCCCAGGCAAAGTTGCCGTTGACGCGGACCAGGGTGTTTTCGCGGTCCAGGCGCACCTGGCGCATGCGCGCGCGCTGCTTCTGGTACTCGGGAAGGAAGTTCACCCAGCCGGTCACGGGCGGGGCCCACGCGCCGTTGACGACGCTGACGTCGTCAGCGTAAGTCTTGTGGAGGCGGTCGATGTCGCCCACCTGCCATGCACCCAGCATCTCCGAAATAAGCGTGTTGATCTGCTCCTCGTCCGACGCCGCGGGCGGAGCGATGGGAGTCTGGCTCGAATCGTCCTTTTTCTTTTTCTTGTTGTTGTCTTTTTGCGCCGAGGCGGGCATGGCGCCCGCGAGGAAGGCGAAACCACACAGCACCATGAGAGCGAGCACGCGGCGGCGCCGGTTTCCAGTTGCTTCACGCATTGCGGATATCCCCCAGCCGCCCGGGCGGTTGCCCGCGGAGGGCGGCAGGAGGATCATACGTCAGCGCGCGCGGGAAGCGCTGAGCAGGTTCACAAACAGGCGATAGGCGCCGGGGACGCCCTCCGGCAGTTGCCGGAAGAACGCCAGGCCGGTGTAGATGTAGATTCCCTTCCCGTAGCGGGCGTAGACCAGCGCGCCATTGACCTCGTTCTCGCCGGGATCGTTCATGGCCAGCAGCGGCGTGTATTTCGGATCGAACTGGCTCCAGTAGTAGAGCCCGCGCTCCTGCACCCAGCCCTGGAAATCGCTCTGGGAAATCTTGTTGGGCGTATTGAGCAGCGGATCGTCCGGCTTCAGGAAGCGCACCGGGGAGTTCTCGTCCGTGATACGCAGCGCGGCGTTGGTGATCTTCGCGGGAAAAGGGGCGGGCTGGAGGTTGTCCCACACGGAATTGCGGTT
>DASPOW010000210.1:0-11298 GCA_035625855.1 Candidatus Methylomirabilota bacterium
CGTCAATCGAGGCTGGGTTGAGCTGCTGCTCGATCCATTTGGCCAAACCCATGGCGCGCACGCGCTCCATGTCGCCCGGCCGCGGTCCGTAAGCCAGCCGGTTCAAAGCATGAAGAATCGCTTCGTCATCGCTCAACTCGGTTACCGGAAGACCCTTGAGGACGGCACTCTGCTTGGGAGTTTTGTCCGGGGCCGCTGCTCGCGCGGGGAGGTCCGTACCGAGGGACAGCAAGCAGGCGAGCGCAAGCAAAGCCGCGGCCAGCGACCGGGGAGTTCGGGAAACGGCAAACCGGGAACCCTGGGAACGCCGCATCACGGGCATGGCTTCCCTCCGAATCGAACGAATGGGATGCAGGTAGGCATCCCCTTTCATGCTAACCCCCGACGGAACCAAAAGTTGCCCGCCTAGCCGCCATGTGCCGTAACAGCCCAGCCTGTTCTAACGGTCATATGCCGCATTTTCTACTGAATCGGTTCTGGGTCTTCGCGCTCCTGGGGAGCGAGACGTGTTTCGAGCCGCCCCGCAGCGCGGAAACCTTCCAGGCTCCAAACGTCCTGACCTTCGTCATGGCGAAGGACATAGCGGTCCCCTTCGGCGGTAAGAACACGAAAAAAAGCCGCCCCCGGCGAATACCACCTGTCTTCAACGAGCGAAACTTCCAGGCGGCGGCCCGCCAGGACGAACCGAAGCGGCCGCTCGTCTCCGCGAAAGCCTGAATAGCAGGTAACCTCCACAAACATGCTCCACCCCTCGCTAGCGGGCCGACCCGTATCCGGCCTCGGACTCAGCATTCCATGCCGCGCCCACGAAAACAATCACGGAAGAAATCTGCATCCAGATCATCAGCCCGACGACGGCAGCCAGCCCGCCGTAGATGAGGCCGTAGTGCACCCTTCGCACGTAGGCACTAAACAGCACATCCACCAGCCACCAAATGACAGTGGCAACCAAAGCGCCGGGAAGCACCTGGCGCAATCCCTCACGGCCGGAGCGCGCAATCCAGTACAGCATCGTCAGGGCGATCGTGCCGAAGACGATACCGACAAGCGGAAACAGGATCGCCCATGTCGTGCGCAGGAAAGCCGGATGGCCGAAGTCCTGGGCCAACCATCGGCGCAGCGGGACGCCGAGGACTCCCAGGGACGCCGCAACGAACGCAGGGACCATCGTAGCGAGCAGGATCAGGAACCCTCGGACCTGCTGGTGAAGAAAGCCCGGGCGGCGCTCGTCGCCGTAGATGGTGTGGATGCCGTCCACGATGAGCCTCATGGCCTGCGAGCCCGCGAGGAGAAGTCCCGTCCAGCCCAGCGTTGCGAGCTTCCAGGTCTTCACGTCGTGCTTCGCGACATAATCTTCCACGAATTGCCGGCTGCTGGAAGGCAGAAGCCGACGGAGCTCGCGGACCATCTCCAGCGCGCTGCCGTGCACGCCGCTGGAATCGCCGACCACCGCGACCCCAATCAGCAGCGCTGGAAAAAACGCCAGAAACAGATTGAAGGCGACCGCCTGCGAGACCATCCCACACCGCGGAAACACCCGGCGCAGGGTGCGGTAGCTGTGGACCGCCAGCGAGGGCGGATGGCTCATCCGGCGCATTATACCGGGCTCATCCCTTTCGCGCGCGCTTGCTGGGCAACGGCTCCGAGGGTAGACTGAATCAGAGTCGCTGAATGAAGCTGAGGCTCGCCTCCCTGTGCGGCTGCCTTTCCTCTGTCATTGTTCTGGCGCCGGTGTTTTCCTCGCCGGCGCGCGCGCAGAGTGGCGCATCGAAGACCGTAATCTGGAAAGAAGTGGCCTTCGCAATACTCAAATTCAACGACGCCCCGCCGAAGTCCTGGAACATCTATCACACGGAGAAACATGGCTGGATTCTGACTCGAATCTGGAAGCGCTACCTGCTGATTAACCTGAACGAGCAGGAAGTGTACGACGTCGATCCCCAGACGCTCGTGCCCAAGGGCGACACGCTGGAGTGGACCAACCCCGAAATTCCGGACGACCCGATTCAAATCACCGGCTGGAATCAGCGCGACGTCGGGGCGCTGCGACGAATTCGTTTCCGGTTTGGAAAGGACGGCCACGTGCTGGAAATACAGCTACCCTTGAAACCTGACGGGCGGCCGATGTACTGAAGCGGCGTTCGGCTGCGCTATTCACGATAGACACCGTATAACCACGGAATGCCCAGTGCGCCGGACATTACGCCTACGACTAATCCGTCACCGTCGCGAAAACGGTTGAAATCGTCGGCGTCGGCCGCCAGGCGTTCGACCCGCTGGCTCTGCCGCCAGGAACGCACTACCAGCCGGCGGCTTCCATGTATGATCCCTTTCATTTCAAATCGGCTGATGACCTTCGACGTGTAGAACTCGGGCTTGCCGCGATCGAACTTGCCGTTTACGAAGAGGGTCGCCGCCAGAATCCACGGCAAGGGGATGAAGCCGAAGTAGATGCGCTTCAGAAGCTCGACGCTGCCGCCCCGCCGCGCGCGCCGCGCGATCCACACAACCAGTCCCAGCGTGACAAAAAACACAAGGCCGAAAAAAACCAGCATGGCGTCAAGGTCGAGAGGAGCGTAAAGGCCGCTCGTATAGGTGAAAACGAGGGACCCGGCGAGAAAAACGGCAGTGCGCCGGACAAGCCGGCGGCGAAGCATGACTTCCGCCGCCTCCGGGGTGAGTCCGCAAGCCGGGCACTGGTCCGCGGAGCGCTCAGCCCCGCAATCGGCGCAGCGAATCACGACCCGGCCCGCGAGAGGGAATCGACGAAACCCTGATAGCGCTCGCGGAAGCTGCCCTCCGGCACACTCACGACCACGCCCATGCCCCGCCCCGGCTCAATGCGCTTCACAAAGCAGTTCACCTGCAGCGGCTGCTCAAGCTTCAGCCGCGCCGAGAATCCCGCGCCGATCCAGAGGGGATCCTCCGTTTCAATGAACATCCCGCTCGCACTGATGTCTCGCAGGCGCCCCGGCAGCACCGCCGAACCCCATTCCACCTCAAGATCGAGCGCGCAGCTGAAACGTGGCGCACGACGCCGCTCGAGCCGTCTTGTAGGCTGCTCAGGATGCTCCACGGAACCCCACGCGCGCCGCGCCAAAAGAGACGCTTGGCGCGATGCTACGGGTGACTCTCGCCGGGTGTCAAGACGCACCATCAAGCGCCGACGCCTCCGAAAGACGATTAGAACTGAGCACGTGTCGCCGCACTTATCGGCCTCAGGACTCCGTATCCCCGGCAAGCGGCGAGCGCGACGCGTGGGTGCGGCGCGCCACTTCCGCGCGCAGGTAATTGCTCAAACTCTCGGAAACGATCCCCGGCGCCGCGAGTTGCCGAAGATCGCTGAGGGTGAGTTCCGGCAGGATTGCAAGAACAACGGCCAGAGGTGAGCGCGGGTGGCGGACCATGGCGATTCGGATGTTGTAGTTGAAGGACCACTTGCGGTGATTCGCCAGAGCCGTGAGAACACGTTCGGGAAGCTTCGGCGTCCACAGCGCCTTGAGGAGTTGGGACTCGCTGAGGTTGGCGTTGTCCAGCGCGACGGCAACAACCTGCGTGTGCCCCTCAGCCAGCAGCGCACCGGCAACACGGCCGGGACCACGCCGGGCCAGCGCGATTTTTTGCCCAAGGGGCAGCTGCGGGAGACGGGCGAGAAGATGCTCCTCAGCCTGGCGTTTGAGTTCCGGCACCACGGTCGGAGAAAGTGCCAATTGCGACAAATCCATCAAGTACAGGTCGCGGAGCAGCCGGAGCGCGACCAGGCGCGGCGCGTGCGGATGGAACGCAATGCCGCGCTTGACACGGTAGTTCTTCATCAGCGGCCGGCGCCGCGCGACCGCCTCCACAATTTCTCCGGGTAGATCCTTGCGCTCGAGCAGAAGACACAGCCGCGTTTCATCAAGCACCGGATTCTCGAGCAGTGCGAGAAGAACGCCGGAAGCCTGGTGATGCAGCAGTTCTGTCAGTTCGTCGCCCTCGGCGACACGGGCGCGTTCACGCGCGCTGGCCTCGTCGTACATCAACGAGAAGTATACGAGCAGCGGCGGCACGGCGGCAGCGTGGCTTCTTGACGCGGCTTCCCGCGGCTTTTATCCTCGGCCAACTCTTCCGCGGCTTTCTCGCACCGCGGCGATGAGCCTTCATGCGCCTGCAGCCGCTCGACCTCGGAATCGTCCTCACGTACCTTCTGGGCGTAACCGCGCTCGGCATCCATTTTCGCAGAGGCCAAAGCGGCGCGCGCGACTACTTCCTCGGCGGGCGAACGGCACCCTGGTGGGCGCTTGCGTTTTCCATCGTGGCCACGGAAACGTCCACACTGACGATCGTCGGGACGCCGGCCCTTTCCTACGCCGGCGACATGGCGTTTCTCCAGCTCGTCATGGGTTACCTTCTGGGCCGCGCGGTGATTGTGCTTATCCTGCTCCCCAGGTACTTCCGGGGCGAAATCTTCACGGCCTACGAGCTAATGGAGAGACGTTTTGGCGGCCACATGAGGGCGGTCGCTGCATCGACGTTTCTCTTTACGCGCGCCCTCGCGGAAGGTGTACGCGTGTCGGCCATCGCGCTCGTCGTCAGCGTGGTGCTGGGAACCTCCGAGCGCCTTGCTGTCTGCATCGTCATTGCGCTCACAATTCTCTATACGCTCGAGGGAGGAATGCGCGCAGTCATCTGGACCGACGTCGCGCAACTGTTGCTGTATCTCGCGGGATCGGTTGTTACGTTCGGCGTTTTGCTTCACTCCATCTCGGGCGGATGGGCCGAGGTTGCTCGCGTGGCTGCGGCTGGTCACAAGCTGCGGATTTTTGATTTCACGCCGGGCTTTTCCGCGAAATACACGCTCTGGTCCGGCCTTATCGGCGGAGCATTCCTGACCATGGCGACGCACGGAGTGGATCAGACCATCGTTCAACGCTTGCTCGCCGCGCGCAATGAACGCGATAGCCGCCGCGCACTGCTCACCAGCGGCATCATTGTCCTCGGGCAGTTTGCGCTTTTCCTCGTCCTCGGCGTGATGCTCTTCGTTTACTCGCAGCATAATCCGCTTCTCACAGCCGGCGAGCCGGCGGACAGGGTACTTCCTGCTTTTCTCGTGGGCAGAATGCCCGCGGGTATCGCGGGACTGCTTTTCGCCTCGATCCTCGCGGCAGCCATGTCCAACGCCAGCGGTGCGCTTAACTCCCTCGCCGCATCAAGCGTGCTGGACTTTGCAGTCCTGCGGCGCAAATCTGCCAATCCCGCGCAGACGCTGCGGCTCTCGCGCCTGGCGACGCTCTTGTGGGGGTGTGTTCTTCTGGGTTTCGCCTTGAAACGATGGAGTTCACTTCTTGAGACCGCTCTGACCGTCGCCTCCATTCCGTTCGGCGCTCTTCTCGGCCTCTTTCTGCTTGGAATGCTTGATTCCCGAGCGACTCCGCGGGGCGCCGCGACCGGAATGTTCGTCGGTGTCGCGACAATCGTCGCGGTCTTCTACTTTACCTCCGTCGCATACACGTGGTACGTCTTGTTCGGCACATTGACGACGTTCCTGGCGGGAGCAGTCGTCAGCCGCATGGGCTCCAAGCGATTCTCCAGGGCGCCGTAAACGAGCAACGCATGAGCAAACCTCTTGACCTGGTTCGAGGCCTGGGACCCGCCGCTGCAATGGCCATGGTTGTGGGCCACATCATCGGCACGGGAGTCTTCCTCGTGCCCAGCTCCATGGCTCGAGCGACGGGCTCGATTGGACTTGTTTTCCTGGTTTGGATCGTCGGCGGAGCGCTGTCGCTTTTCGGCGCTTTGGCGATCGCGGAACTGGGCGCTGCAATGCCCGAAGCGGGAGGAGCCTACATTTATTTGAAGCGCGGGTTCGGCCCGGTATGGGGATTCCTCTTCGGTTGGATGAACAACATGGTGGGCAAGCCCGCGTCCATATCGACGATTGCTGCCGGCTTCCTGATTTTTGTGAGCTTTTTCATACCCGCCGTGCGGACCCCGATTTTTACCCTCCATTTCCGCGTCCCCCTTGCCGGACACAGCTCGGAATTCGTCTTCACGTGGGCACAGCCGCTTGCGGCAGCCTCCATCGCCTTCGTCAGCTTCATCAACTACCTAGGTGTGCGCCTTGCCGGGCGGCTGCAAGTCGCGCTGACCTGCGTGAAGATCGGAGCGATTCTCGCTGTCGTCGCATTGGGTTTTCTATTTGCAGGAGTCCGCCCGGCTTCGCCTCAGCCGCTGTTTCCCCCGTCGTTGCAATGGGGCATCCTCAACGGATTTCTCACCGCTATGGTCGGCGCGCTATGGGCGTATGACGGCTGGATTGATCTGACGTTCGCTGGATCGGAAATCGTCGAGCCACAGAAGAACATTCCTCGCGCGGTTGTGGGCGGCACGCTGACCGTCGGCGTGATTTACCTGCTCGCGAACGCGGTGTATTTCCGCGTACTACCCTTTGAAGCCGTCGCCGCGGCGCAAAACGTCGCGTCC
Source organism: Candidatus Methylomirabilota bacterium (assembly GCA_035625855.1). Taxonomy (GTDB): domain Bacteria; phylum Acidobacteriota; class Terriglobia; order Acidiferrales; family UBA7541; genus Acidiferrum. The sequence goes on from DASPOW010000210.1 coordinate 6,463, forward strand.
GAAACGGTGCGCGCTTTCGCCGGCGGGCGCGCCGCAGCCTGGATTACAGCGGCGATGGTCGTCTCCGCTTTCACCACGCTCAATTCGTCGATCCTCACTGGCGCTCGAGTACCCTACGCGATGGCGCGCGACGCGCTGTTTTTTCGCGTCGCCGGCGGCATTCATCCGCGCTTTCGAACTCCGTCGGGCGCGATTGTTTTTCAGGGCACTCTAGCGAGCCTAATGGTACTGACCGGCCAATTTGAGGACCTCTTTTCCCTGTTTATTTTCGCGCAGTGGATCTTCTATGCACTGGCCGTCGCGGCGGTGTTCGGCTCGCGCCGGCGCGAACCGGACTTGCCCCGACCCTATCGTGCTTGGGGGTATCCGGCCGTTCCGGCAATCTTTGTCCTGGGAGCTTTGGCGCTTACAGTAAATCTCTGGCGCGAGCGGCCGGGCCGCTCCTCGATAGGCCTGCTCCTGATCCTGGCAGGTCTTCCCTTCTACAGATACTGGCAGCGCAGAATGCCGGCCAGCGCAGAGTCAAGCTAGAGCGACGCGCGCCGGGAGCGGCCTCGATTCAATTCCTAGAACGGGGCTCGGGTCCGCTTTTTCCGCCCAAACCTCCGGATGGAAAAGGCGCGCCAGCGTTTCGAGGCCTTCGACGAGCCGGGGACCCGGCCGTGAGAAGTAACCGCTCGCTTCGAGCGCAAACACGCGCCCGTCGCGCACGGCGGGGATCGTTTCCCAGCCCGGTGGCAGCGGCATGCCCAGGTATTCGTTGCGAGACTGTTCTGCCGAGTAGCCGCACGAAGCCACGAAAAGCACTTCCGGCGCGGCGGAGACAATCTGCTCCGCGGTCACACGAAAGGACGGTGTGCGTGCTTTGCCCAGCAGATCTGCGCCTCCAGCGCGCTCCATCATTTCCGGGACCCAATGCCCGCCGACATAGAAAGGGTCCAGCCATTCGAGAAACACCGCCGTGGGCCGCTTCGCCGCGTGGCCGATCCGCGCTTCGACCGCCAGGATTCTCGATTCCAGTTCGCTGACTAGACTCTGCGCGCGGCCGTATACGCCGGTCTCCTTGCCGACGCTGAGAATATCCCGCCAAACGTCCGCGAAACTCTGCGGATTGAGAGATAGGACCCTGGGGGCGCGGCCGAGTTTTCCAAGCGCAGCTTTCAGGTCGTCCGGGGATGCTGCGCAGACGTGGCATAGGTCCTGCGTGATGATTAGGTCGGGAGCCAGAGCCTGAAGCGCATCCGCGTCGACCGCGTAGAGACTCTCTCCGCGCGCCACGAATTCCCGCACCGCGCAGTCAATCTCCCCCGGCGAAATGCCCGCCGGAATGCGCGAGTGGATGACCACTTTCTTCTGCCGTGCCGCGGGCGGGTAATCGCACTCGTGGCTTACGCCAGCCACCTGTTCGCCGAGACCCAAGGCGAACAGAACCTCCGTGGCGGACGGCAGCAGGGATACGATGTGCACGTCGAAACTCTAACACGGTTGCGAAGATGGCAAAAATTGGAAGTGACGCGGGAACTTCCTTCTGACGCTACTTGTAAAGGAGATACTTGCGCCGGACGGCATCGAACGCCGCCAAATCCGCAGACCAACTGCGCACAATCTCCTCCGGGGAAGTACCCTCCAAAAGCATCCGGACGGTCGCTTCATTTCCCAGCAGCAGGAGCGTCTTCGCGGCGTCGAACTCGCGCGGGTAGAGTCTCCACAGGACGGCGGCAATCTCCAGCCCCGCGCGGACCGAGCGTATCATCGCGCGGTCGCTCACGCGCGCAGAGACGCCGCCGCATCTTTGCCCTGCGTACAATCCCGAAGCCGGCAAGAATTGCGTGGCCACAAAATGCACACCCGCCAGACGCCGCGCGTTCAACTCGGCGGCCACCTTCTCTCCATCCATCCAAGGCGCCCCAAACTCCTCGAAGGGCGTCTCAGTGCCGCGCCCCACGGATACTCCGGCGTTTTGCAGGATTTCCAGCCCGGGATAGAGCACGGCGCCCTTCAGCGTCCGGAGAGCCGGCGACGGCGGAATCCAGCGAATGCCCGTGTTGTCGTAGAACGCGGCGCGGCGCCAATTGCGCATGGCAATGACGTGCAGATCGCAGCCGATTCGGTTTTCAGCATTCAGGAATTGAGCCAACTCGCCGATCGTCAACCCGTATCTCAGGGGCATCGGAAAATACGCCACAAAGGCGGTCTTGTCGGCGTCCAGCATCGGTCCTTCCACGATCTCGCCGCCCAGAGGATTCGGACGGTCCAGCACGTAGAACGCGATTGCACGCTTTGCAGCCTCCTCCATGCAGTAAGCCATCGTTGTCGTGTAGGTGTAGAAGCGCACGCCGGCGTCCTGAATGTCGAAAACCAGGGTGTCGATTCCACGGAGCATCTCTTCTGTGGGCCGCCGCGTCTCGCCATACAGGCTGTAAATCGGCAGCCCGCTCGACGCATCTCTCGACGAACCCGTCTTGGCGTCGGCGTTTCCCGCAATGCCGTGCTCCGGGCTGAAGATGGCAACCAGGTGAACGCCGGGCGCTTTGGTGAGCAGGTCAATCGCGGACCGCCCCTGTGCGTCAACGCCGGTGTGATTGGTGATGAGCCCTACGTGCCTGCCCCGCAGGGGAGCGAATTTCTGCGCTTCGAGAACATCCAAGCCGGCGAGGGTGCGGGCCCCGTGGGCCTTTCTGGCCTTCGCCCCGTTGGCCGGAATACATCCTCCAGCCGCCAATGCGAGCAAAGTCACGAACGCGCGCATCGCGCGCGCGCCTCGAAAACGCGGACACCTTCCTGTCATCCCCTGGCGCATCTCCGCCTTTCGCAATGATAGGCTGGAACATTGGGCCGGTGGCTTCGTTGTGAGCACAGATGTCGTGTGCTATATACAGGCAAAGAGCCCCCGTGCGGCCGGAGGGATGCTCTCTCAATGAAAGGACGCATCGCCGGGGTTTTCCTGCTTCCGCTGCTCTTCCTTATGGCCATTCATCCACGCGGCCTCGGCCGTCCCAAAGCGCAAACCAACCGCACGGCACAATCCCGCAAGACACAGCGAAAAACGCATTCCCTGCCGCCCGAAGCGGAAAAATGGGTGGAAGCCACGATGCGGCGCATGACGCTCGATGAAAAAGTGGGCCAGCTCATCTTTCCGAAGTATCACGGCAGCCTCACCGCCAAGGACACCGCGGCGTACGCCGAAATCACCCACGACGTCGAAAAGCTCCACGTCGGGGGTTTCATCAACGCGACCCTCTCCTCGCCACTGGGGATCGTCAAGAGCCAGGCATATCCCACGGCGATCCTGAACAACCAGCTTCAGAGCAAAGCGAAAATTCCACTGCTCATCGGTGCAGACTTCGAGCGCGGCACGGCGATGCGTCTCGATGAAGGAACGTCCTTTCCGACAGCGATGGCCGTCGCTGCTGCGGGGCGTCCCGCGGATGCCTACACGATGGGAAGAATCACCGCGCTGGAATCCCGGGCGGTTGGCGTTCAATGGATCTACGCGCCGGACGCCGACGTGAACAACAACCCGGCGAACCCCATCATCAACACGCGATCCTTCGGTGAGGATCCGGCAAGCGTCTCAGGATTCGTGACGCAGTTCATCCGTGGCGTCGAGGAAAATGGCGCCCTGGCCACTGCTAAACATTTCCCGGGTCATGGCGACACTTCAACCGACTCGCATCTCGATCTTCCGGTCATCCACGCCGACCGGCGGACACTTGAGACGGTTGAACTGGCTCCCTTCCGCGCCGCGATCGCCGCAGGAGTGAGTTCCGTGATGCCGGGCCACCTGTACGTTCCATCGCTGGAGCCTGAACCCGACACGCCCGCCACTCTTTCCCCGGCAATCCTTACCGGACTCTTGCGCAAACAGTTGGGCTTTGACGGCCTCATCGTCACCGACGCCATGGATATGGCCGCGCTGACTTCGCACTTCACGCCCGGCGAGGCAGCGGTGCGCGCCGTCCTGGCCGGCGCGGATTGTCTCCTGCAGCCGGCGCTGCCGGATGCTGCTTTCGAGGGAGTCCGTGAAGCGGTTCTGCGCGGCCGCATACCACGGGCCCGGCTCGATGAGTCCGTACGCAGGCTCCTGCGCGCAAAGGCGCGCCTGGGCCTGCACAAGAACCGCCTTGTGGACGTGGACGCTCTGAGCACGCGCTTTGCGACGGCCAGCTTCGCCAACGCAGCCCAGGAGATTTCTGACCGCGGAATCACGCTACTGCGCGATTCCGCGCACAAGCTTCCGCTGGATGCGACGAAACCGGCCCGCGCGCTGCTCCTCGCGGTCTCCGCGGATCCAGAACCCTATCCCGCCGAAGATCTCGAGAGAGAACTCCGAGGACGTTTCGATTGGGTCACAGCGGTGCGGGCCGACACGAAGTTCGTCAGCGCCGCCTCGGCCAGGCTTCCCGCCCCTGAAACCTACGACCTTGCCATCGTCGCCATTTTCGTCCGCGTAAGCGATCGCAAAGGGAACATCGACGTGCCCGGGGATCAGGCGGCGCTCATTCAACAAGTTTTTTCCGCGGGTAAACCTGTCGTCTGCATCGGATTCGGCAGCCCCTACCTCATCGAGAAGTTTCCTCAGGCGCAGACGTGGCTGGCGGCCTTCGGCATCAGCGACGTGGCGCAGATTTCGGCGGCTCGCGCTCTGTTCGGGCAAATCCCGATTGCCGGGAACCTGCCAGTGAGCATTCCTGGAGCGAATCTAAAGCGAGGTGACGGTCTGCGCGTGCCTGCAAGTTCGATGAGTTTGGCGCCCATGGATTCCTTCGCGGCGCAGCGACTCCAGCCGGCCTTCGATGCCGTCGCACATGGGGTCGAATCTAAGGCGTTCCCGGG
>DASPOW010000211.1:0-6030 GCA_035625855.1 Candidatus Methylomirabilota bacterium
GACAAGGGAGTCGGGATAGGCCTGGGTGCGGCTGCCGCTGGGCGCCGTGACGACGACGCGAGCGAGGTATTCAAGATTGACCTGGTGGCAGATGCCGGTGTCCGGCGGAACGACCTTGAAATTGCGGAAGGCCTTCTGGCCCCAGCGCAGGAAGGCGTAGCGCTCGACATTGCGCTGGAATTCGAGTTCGGCGTTGAGGCCGAAGGCATTGGCGCTGCCGAAGGCGTCCACTTGGACGGAGTGGTCAATCACCAACTCGGCGGGGAAGAGCGGGTTGATGCGCCGGGGATCGCCGCCCATTTTGACCACGGCTTCGCGCATCGTGGCCAGGTCCACAACCGCCGGGACCCCGGTGAAGTCCTGGAGAAGGACCCGGGCGGGCATGAAAGCGATTTCCTTTTGCGCGGCGCCGGGCCGCCAGGAGCCGAGGGCGCGGATGTCGTCGGGGCGGACGAAGCGGCCGTCCTCGATGCGGAGAAGATTCTCGAGCAGGACGCGCAGGGAGAAAGGCAGGTTCTGGAGCCTCGCTACACCCTGCTTTTCGAGCGCTTCGAGGCGATGGATTTCAAAGGCGCGGGCGCCGACGTTGAGGGTGTCGCGCGTCGCGAAAGAGTTTCCAGAGAGCGGCATGAGCGCCTTCTTTCTGAAGAAGCGGCAGCATTCATGATAACCGAAGCGAGCGGGACGCGGCGAGTGGCTATAATTGAGGCAAAGTGAAGATTGCGCTGATTTCGACGTATGAACTGGGGCGGCAGCCGTTCGGGCTGGCGTCGCCGGCGGCGTGGCTCGCGCGCGACGGGCACGAGGTGGCGTGCCTGGACCTTTCACGGCAAGCATTCGACGAGGCGGCGGTGCGCGGCGCGGGGATGGTCGCGTTTTACGTGCCAATGCACACCGCTACGCGGCTGGCGATGGCTTTGGTCCAACCGGTGCGGAGGCTGAATCCCGCTGCGCACATCTGTTTCTACGGTTTGTATGCGCCGATGAACGAGGCGCACCTGCGTTCGTTGGGCGTGGAGACGGTTCTGGGCGGAGAGTTCGAAGAAGGCCTCACTCGGCTGGCGAAGAGGATTGAGAGCGGAGCGAAGAACGGAGCGGCGCAGGAGGAGCCGGTCGTTAGCCTAGGGAGGCAGAAGTTTTTGGTGCCGGAGCGAGGCGGCCTTCCGGGGCTTGCCGGATACGCGCACGTGATTCTTCCGGATGGAGGGCACCGCATCGCGGGTTACACCGAGGCGAGCCGCGGGTGCAAGCATCTGTGCCGGCACTGCCCGATTGTGCCCGTATACAACGGAGTCTTTCGCGTGGTGGACCGCGAGGTGGTGCTGGCGGACATCCAACAGCAGGTGGAAGCCGGGGCGCAGCACATCACCTTTGGCGACCCGGACTTTTTCAACGGGCCGGCTCACGCGCTGGCCATCGTCGCGGAGGTGCACCGCGAGTTTCCGGAGCTGACCTACGATGTAACCATCAAGATCGAGCACCTGCTGCGGCATGAGAAGCATCTCGGAGAATTGCGCGACACCGGATGCCTGTTCGTGACGAGCGCGGTCGAGAGCGTGGACGATACGGTGCTCGCGCGGCTGGAGAAAGGGCATACGCGCGCGGATTTCCTGCGCGCCGTCGCGATTTTCCGCCGGCTGCGGCTCACACTGCACCCGACCTTTGTACCCTTCACGCCATGGACGAGCCTGGATGGCTACCTGGAATTGCTGGAAGTGCTGCGCGACGAGGACCTGGTGGCCAACGTGGCGCCGATCCAGCTGGCGATCCGGCTGCTGATTCCGGCGGGATCGCGTTTGCTGGAGCTCGACGAAGTGCGCCGCATCGCCGGGCCGTTTGACGCCGGCGCCCTGACGCATCCGTGGAAGCACGCGGACGCGCGGGTGGACGCGCTGTGCGAGGAAGCCCAGCGGATCGCGGCGGCCAGCGAAAAGCTGAAGCGGCCGAGAGAAGCGGTGTTCGAGAAGATCTGGCGCGCGGCGCGCGAAGCAGCGGGTCGTGCCGAGGAAGCTCCGAGAGTGCCGCTGGACTTGGCGGCACGCGCGGCCATCCCTTACCTCAACGAGCCCTGGTACTGTTGAGCGGAGCCGACGCGGGACCAGTTGGTCCCCATCACCCAGGCGCGCGAAGCGCTGAACCAGGCGGAAGCATTTGTCTAGCGAAAGCCCCAGAGCCGGCGAGGACGCGAGCCGCGGTAAGCGGCTTCTGGTATTTGCGTCGAAGCTCGGTTACCAGACGCGCGGGTTTGCGGAGGCGGCGAAGCGGCTGGGAATCGCGCTGCGGTTCGTGACCGACCGGTGCCACCAACTGGACGATCCTTGGGGCGACCGGGCGATTGCGGCGCACTTCGAGGAGCCGGAATCGGCGGCGGCAAACGTCATGGCCGCGATGAGCGGCCTCGAGGTGGACGGCGTGATTGCGCTCGGCGACCGGCCGACCGTGGCGGCGGCGTACGCCGCGCGGGGACTGGGCGTGTGGCACAACCATCCGGCGGCGGTTGAGGCTTGCCGGAGCAAGGAGAGAATGCGCCAGGTGTTTCGAGAGGCGGGGTTGCGCGTGCCGTGGTTTCGCGCGCTGCCTCTGCGGCCCGTGCCGGAACCGGCGCTGGCGGGCATCGGCTTTCCGTGCGTGGTGAAGCCGATCTCGCTTTCCGCCAGCACCGGCGTGATGCGGGCAAACTCGCGCGAGGAGTTTCTCGAGGCGGCGGAGCGCCTGCGAAAGCTGCTCGAGTCGCCGGAGGTGCGCGCCACGCGAGAGGCGAACCTCGACCTTATGCTGGTGGAGGGTTACATCCCAGGAAAGGAAGTGGCGGTCGAAGGCTTGCTGACGGAGGGAACGCTGCGGGTGCTGGCGATCTTCGATAAGCCCGATCCGCTCGAGGGGCCGTACTTCGAGGAGACGATTTACACGACGCCGTCCCGGCTCGACGAAGCCACGAAGCGGGACATCGAAGTGTGTGCGCGCGCGGCGGTGCAGGCTCTCGGCCTCGTACACGGGCCGGTGCATGCGGAGTTTCGTGTGAATGAAGGAGGGGTGTGGCCGCTGGAGGTGGCGGCTCGGCCGATTGGAGGCCTGTGCGCGCGGGCGCTTCGGTTCCAGGGCGAGACGCAAGCGACGATCGGGCTCGAGGAATTGATTCTGCGGCACGCGGTGGGCCTGCCCGGCGCGGAATGGCCGCGCGAGAGCCCGGCCTCCGGAGTGATGATGATTCCCGTTCCGGAGAGCGGCGTGCTGCAGGAAGTGAAAGGCGAGGAAGCGGCGCGGAGCACTCCGGGAATAACAAGCGTGGAGATTACGGCGCGGTTGCGCGACTTTGTAGCGGCCTGGCCGGAAGGGTCCAGTTATCTCGGGTTCATTTTCGCGCGCGGCGAATCGGCTCAGGCAGTCGACGACTCGTTGCGCGCGGCACACGCGAAACTCGGGTTCACGCTGGCGCCTCGGCTCGCGGTCGAACATCCGGCGGCGCGCATGGCCGCGCGCGACGACTAGCCCTTGGCCCTCGGGGCAACGTAGCCTTCGGGAAGCTTGGCGCCTTCGCCGAAGAAAAACTGCTCGAGCTGCTCTTCCATGATTTTCTGCGAATTGGGGTCGAGCGGATTCAAGCGGTACTCATTCATGATCATCTTGGAATGCTCGATCCAGAGTTTCCAGGCGTCCTTGGAGACGCTTTCGTAGATACGCTTGCCGAGTTCCCCCTTCCAAGGGACGCGGTCGAGTCCGGGCAGGTCCTTTCCGAACTTCACGCAATGTACCATGCGCGTGCCGGGCTTGATGGGTTCAGGCGCTGCAGGCGCCGGGCCGCAGGAGTCGTTGGCCATTGTGCCTCCAAGCGATTCGCACTTCTGAACATACTGCAAGTAGCCGGGATTTCCTAGCGGGCGGGCCGCCGGGCCGCAACACGGGCTTAATATTACCGGGCAGGTTGCGCGATACCCTCCAGCGCGTCAAGAATGGAAGGGCTGGGGAAAAGCGAGGCGGGGGCTTGGCGGAGATTACCACGCTGTTCTGGGATATCGGCGGGGTCATTTTGACGAACGGCTGGGGCATGGAGTCCCGCAAGCAGGCCGCCTCCGTGTTCCGTTTGAATTGGGACGAGTTTCAAGAGCGTCACGAAATGATTTTTCCCGCGTTCGATTGCGGGCAGGTGACGCTCGATGAGTACCTGGATAAGGCGGTGTTCGACCGGCCGCGGGATTTTGCCCGCGAGGAGTTCACGGCGTTCATGTTCGCCCAGTCTCGCGAATACCCGGAGGTTCGGGCGGTGCTCGAGGAGACGGCCGCCTCCGGGAAATACTTCATGGCGGCGATCAACAACGAGCCGCTAGAATTGAATGAGTTCCGCATCGAGGCGTTCCATTTGCGCCGGGACTTTAGCGTATTCTTTAGTTCCTGCTACGTGGGGAAGAGGAAGCCGGACCCTGCGATTTACCGCATGGCGCTGGAGGTCACGCAGCGCGCGCCGGACCAGAGTGTTTTCATCGACGACCGGCCCATCAATCTCGAGCAGCCGCGGCAGTTGGGCATGAATACGGTCCACTACCAGAGCGCCGGGCAATTGCGGGCGGACCTGGCGCGCCTTGGCGTGAAACTAGGGCGATGAAGGCGCGGCCGGGACACGACGGAGGGAAACGATGAGTACCGCGACAAAGTTCTCGCCGAGGGAGGTTGCCGAAGCTCCCATGGCGGAACCCTGCGCGATCGTGATCTTCGGCGCTTCAGGAGACCTGGCGCGGCGCAAAGTGATTCCCGCACTGTATGACCTCTCGGCGCACGACGCCCTGGCTTCGCGCTACGCGCTCCTTGGCTTTGCGCGCACGCCGATGACGGACGAGAGCTTCCGCGCGACCGCCGCCGAGGCGGCCAAGGGCATCTCCGAGGTCGGACCCATCGATCCGCAGAAATGGAGCGCGTTCGCGGGGAACCTGTACTACTCGCAAGGCGAGTACGGCGACCAGGAATCCTACGCGCGGCTGGCCAAGCGCCTGGCGGAACTCGACGAGGAGAAAGGGCTCGGCGCCAACCGGCTTTTCTATCTTTCCACCCCGCCCGAGGTTTATCCCGATATCGTGGAGCAACTGGGTCGGGCTGGATTGGGGCGGCCTTCGCAGCCGGACTCGTGGGTGCGCATCATCATCGAGAAGCCGTTCGGGCGGGACCTGGATTCGGCGCGCGAATTGAACGCCGTGGTGCACAGCGCATTCGACGAAAGCCAGGTGTACCGCATCGACCACTACTTGGGCAAAGACACGGTGCAGAACCTGCTCGTGCTGCGCTTCGGCAACGGCATCTTCGAGCCTCTGTGGAACCGGAATTACGTGGATCATGTGCAGATTACCGCCGGGGAGACGTTAGGTGTCGAGCGCCGCGGGGGCTTCTATGAAACGGCGGGGGCGCTGCGGGACATGATTCAGAGCCACGTGCTGCAACTGACCTGCCTGACGGCCATCGAGCCGCCCGCGACGTTCGAGGCCAATGCGGTGCGAAACGAAAAAATCAAAGTGCTCCAGTCCATCCGCCCGTTCAATCTCGAGATGGTCGCGCAGTCCGTGGTGCGTGGCCAATACGCGGCCGGGCGGATTGACGGGCAGGCCGTTCCCGGCTACCGCCAGGAGCCGGGGGTCAGTCCGCATTCGCGCACGGAAACGTTTGTCGCGGCGCAATTCCTGGTGGATAACTGGCGCTGGGCGGGCGTGCCATTTTACGTTCGCACCGGCAAGCGGCTGGCGAAGCGTTCGACCGAGATCGTCATCCAGTTCCGGCGTGCTCCCCACGTGGTTTTTCGCGGCCGCGATGTCGAACCCAACCGGCTGGTGTTGAACATTCAGCCCGATGAAGGAATCTCGATATCGTTCGGCGCAAAGCAACCCGGAACGGAGATGCGCATCGGAAACGTCACGATGAACTTCTGCTACCGCGAAGCGTTCGGTGAGCAGTCGCGAAGCGCGTACGCGACGCTGCTCAACGACTGCCTGCGGGGCGATGCCACGCTGTTCGACCGCGGAGACAGCGTGGAGGCCGCCTGGACCCTGG
>DASPOW010000212.1:0-4266 GCA_035625855.1 Candidatus Methylomirabilota bacterium
GCTGGACACCTCGCTGCTGTTTCACCTGGACCGGGCGAAAGCGGCGCAGGTGTACCAACTGGTTGGCGAGGACTACGCGAACAAAATCGTGGAGCCGTCGCTGCGGGCCACGATTCGCGCGGCGACTTCGGCGCACACGGCGAACGCGCTGTACACGAACGCGCGGGAGCTGGTGCAACAGCAGATCCAGGACGAACTGGCGGCGCTGCTGGCGCCGCGCGGGGTGGTGGTGGAAAACGTGCTGCTGCGCGACGTGCAGCTCCCGGCGATGCTCAAGGCCTCCATCGAGGCGAAACAACAGGCCGAGCAGGATGCGCTGCGCATGAGTTTCGTCCTGCAAAAGGAAAAGCAGGAAGCCGAACGCAAGCGGATCGAGGCGCAAGGCATCGCGGACTTCCAGAAAATCGTGGCGCAAGGCATCAGCCCGCAACTGCTGGAGTGGAAGGGAATCGAGGCCACGGAAAAGCTGGCGACGAGCGGCAACACGAAAGTAGTGGTCATCGGCAACCCGAAGAACGGCCTGCCGCTGGTGCTGGAGCCGCGCTAGGGCAGGCTGATTCTCAGTGGGGGCGGAGCTGGCGTGCGCGCCCGGCGAACGCAACCATGGTGAGCGCCGCGGCGAGGAGCAGGTAGACGGCCGCCGCGAGCGGGGCGCGCGCTCCCGCGGAGCTTCCGGTAAAGTCGAGGCCCGGCGCGTGGTTCATCGGGCCGACGTACCACAGCACGGTGTAGAGTGCCTCAAAGAATTTTCCGCTGCGGCTCCAAATCCCAAGAGCGATGGCCAGCGAAGGAATGAAACACGCCCCGGCCAGCCAGCCGAGGAGGCCCGCGGTCTGTCCGGCAAGCGCCAGGCGGATCGCCGCGCCCGCGCCGGTCAGAACCGCAACGGAGAAGCCGCTGAGCCACAGAGCGGGGAATTGACGCGGCAGCATCCCCGCGGCGGTGAAAAGCAGCTGCTGGGTATCGAATCGTGCTTCGCGCGAACCCATGGCTGACCAAACGAGGACCGGCCAGATCCAGGCCGCGCCCAAAAGAGGGCCGCGGCTGACAAGAAGCGGCGTCGAGAGTTGCGCGATGAGCAGGCCCGCGGCAACCGCATACCACCACCAGCGGAGGCCCTTGAGGGCGAGGCGCAGCTCCGCGGTGAAGATGCGGCGGAGACCCGGTGCGGCGGCGGTTTTCGCGAGCGGGGTAAGGTGCACGAGTCCAGCGGGCGCGCCGCCAGCCGCGTGAGCCACGATGGCCGCCGCAGCGCTTTTCGCTCTGCGGCGGGGCTTAGCTTGAAACGCGGCCGCGCGAGAGCGCGAAGGATCGAACCGATCGAAAAAAAGCGCAGCGAAGAGAACAACAACGACCGCCGCCACGGTCCACATCAGGCGCAGGGTAAGCGCGCGGGCGGTCCAGTTGACACCCTGCCAGCGCAGCGCGTCAACGACTTGCGCCGCAGTGTCGCCGACGGTGAGGGAGAAGCCGTTTTTGTATCCGGGAATGACGGCGCGCGCTGCTTCCATCATGCTGTTCGCCACGCTCATCAGGCCGAACGGATCGAGCCAGTGGATTCCGCTCAACTCCGGAAGGCCGATGCCGATGGAAAAGAGAAAAAACCAGACGACGTTTCCGGCGCCGCCGCGAAGGACCGGCAGCGTCTCGAAGAAGAGAGCGAAGGCCGCGGTGAGGGCCATGGCCGGCAAGGCAATCAAAAGGAAAGGCGAGAGCAGGGCCCAAAGGCCGAAGTGACGGTCTTCCCCGGCCAGCAACTGCATCAGAACCGCGGCGACAGCCAGCACGGCGACCATGGAAGAGAGCACGGCGAAGTTGCTGGCGAGCTTTCCCAGGAGATAGACGGGCCGGGAGAGGGGAGTCGTGGCGAGGATCTGGCCGACGCCGGTGCGCCGGTCGCGGTCCACGGCGTTTTTGACGATGTAGAAGCCGACCAGCCCCACGAAGAAGGTCGTCACCAGGGCCATCATTGCGCCGATCCAAGCCGAGGTGTACACGCCGCGATACTGGTCGAGCTTGATGAGGATCTTTCCGGTTCCAGCGGCGTAACCGAGGCAGACGGCGAAGACCAGCGTCAGAAAGAAGCTGTAGCGGCGCACGCGCTCGAGAAAATCGGCGCGTGCCATGGCCCAGATGACGAGGACCGGGTTCAAGCGGCGGCTCCGGCGGCGTTGCCGCGGCGGGCCCAGAGCGCGGCGAGATAGGCGTCTTCGAGGGAGGGTTCGAGAAGGCGCGCGGCGGGGCCGGGCGCGACCGCGGAAACGACGCGGGCGTGAACGCCGTCGGAGCGGCTGGCAATGCTGCTGACCAGGTGCTTCTGCCGCAAGGAAGGCAGCTCGGCGCTGGGGACCACGACTTCCCAGGTGCGGCCGGCCACGGACTCGAGGAGTCTTTCCGGCGTGCCGTGGGTGAGCAGTTCGCCGTGGTCGAGAATGGCGATTTCCGAGGCGACGGCTTCGATATCCGAGACGATGTGCGTCGAGAGCAGGACAATTCGTTCGCCGGACAACTCGGAAAGGAGATTGCGGAAGCGGACGCGCTCCTCGGGATCGAGGCCGGCGGTCGGTTCGTCCACGATGAGGAGCTGAGGGTCGTTCAGGAGGGCCTGGGCGATTCCCACGCGCTGGCGCATTCCGCCGGAGTAGCCGCCGAGCGGGCGGCGCGCCGCGTCAGCGAGGTTGACGAGGACGAGCAATTCTTCGATGCGTTTGCGCGCGGCCGCGGCGCCGAGCCCCTTGACGGCGGCGAGGTATTCGAGGAACTCGACGGCGCTGAGATTCGGATACACGCCGAAGTCCTGCGGGAGATAGCCGAGGACGCGGCGAAGGACGTCGGGGTCGGCGACGATGTCGGCGCCGTTCCAGGTCACGCGGCCGGCGCTGGGGCGGGTGATGGTGGCGAGAATGCGCATCAACGTGGACTTGCCGGCGCCGTTCGGCCCGAGAAGGCCGAACACGCCGGGGCCCATGGTCATCTCCACGCCGCGCAGGGCGTGTAGACTTCCGCGGTAGGTCTTGCTCACACCTTCCACCACAAGGCGCATCGGTATGCCTCCAGAGCGGCCGCTTAATGACTTATACGGGCGCGGGGCGGAAAAAGTTGGCTTATGAAGGCGCGGAGAAGCTAGCGGAGGCTCTCGCCCGAAGGAGGCGCGGGCTTGGCTGGCTCGCTGGGCGGAGGCGCGTTTGACTCGCCCGGGGCCTTGTCTTTTTCGCCGGCGGGCTTCGAGCGGGCGATGAGTTCCTGCAAAGCGGCGATACGGGTCTTCAGGAGGTCCACCTCGGACTGCCTGTCGGCGATCTGCTTCTGCATCGCGTCGAGATTGGCTTTGCCCGCGGTGTCGCGGCTGAAGTCGGGCTTGGAATAGAACTGGTCGCTTTTGAGAGCAAAATCGCGCTTCAAGAGGTCCAGGTCTCTTTCAGCGACGGCCAGCTCTTCTTTCAGTCTTTTCAATTCGGCATCCTGCTTGGCGGCTTCTTCCGCCTTGGTGGCATCGGACGGCGCCCCCTCTTTTGGTTTCGTCTCCGGCTGGCCGGCCTGGTCCGGCGGCGGGGCGCCCGGTTCCGGGGGCACCTCTCCGCGGGCGATGGCGGCGGCGCGCTGCGCGGCGAGGTCGTCATCGGTGATGGTCTTCACCGGCTTGTCGGATTTTTTCTTCTGCTCTTTGGCTTTGCGCGCGGCTTCGGCGACCGATTGGTTCGAGTCGTTGTTCTGGGGACTCGCCTGGAGGGAAGAGGCAGCAAGGAGGCTCGCGCCCGTGAGCAGAATCATCCAGGACCAGGAAGGGTGCGTGCGGAGCGGTGCCATTTGGTTCTCCGAAGCTAAGCCTGCATCAAGCTTAACGCCGCGTAGACGGCTGGGCAATCCAGACCGGGCGGCCTTGCGCGTATGAGGTAAGCCCCGGAACGAAGGCTTCAGGGAGGGCGAAGCCTCCGTTTCACGCGGGGTGCCTGTCCCGGGCCCGTCGGCGAGCGAACGACGCAACTTTGCTGCGATTGCCGCAGGCGCCCATCGAGCACCAGCGGCGCCTTCCGGTTCGCGACGTGTCGTAGAAAAACAGCGGACATCTGGGATTCGCGCATTTCCTCAGCGGCGCGGCGGAGCCCTCCGCGATGAGTTCCGCGGCGGAACGCGCCACGGCCGCCAGCAGCCATTCCGGGCGCTGTTCGCGCGCGATGAGGCGCAGGGTCCATTCGCGTCCCAAGGGGACAAGTTCATCGTGGCCCTCGGTGACGCGAAGAAGTTCGTTTACCGCCTCCACGGTCG
>DASPOW010000213.1:0-4014 GCA_035625855.1 Candidatus Methylomirabilota bacterium
CCTCCGTTGCCGCCGAGCATCAACAGCACGCCCGAGACGATTGCCGTGCGCCATTGCGCGGCGTGCGGCTGCATTCCCGTCTTCGCTCGAACAACCGGATAAAGAATCAGTCCCGCGCCCAAGTGCCGCGCACCCGCGAGAATCAGAGGCGGGATGGTCTCGATCCCTACCAGGATGGCGAAATACGTGGAGCCCCAGATGATGTAGACCGCCGCAAAGGCGAGGAAAAGCAGCTTGGATGAAGCGTGCGTCGCTGTGCTCGAGTTCATCGCTTCGCGCCCGGAAAACGTCGCGCTTTCCAAGCTAAGGAGTCCATGCGGGCGTGTCGAGCACCATTTTGGATGTGCGAATGAAGATATCCACCGCACCGCGAGAGCCAAAGTGGTACTGGAACCATCTATTTGAATTTAGAGCACTTCCGAAGTTTCCCACAGGTTGACCAGCAATCGCTGCGATGCCATTTTGATTGCCCAGCTACCCGTTCATCTTTGGAAGCTGGCCACGGTCCCAGTATGAGCACGAGTTCGCAGGCAAAGAAGTTCAGCGCGGATTCCGCCGCAGACGAAGACGGCGCGGTAATTGCGGCAGGAACTGCCCCGCGGCTGCGCATCGTGGCTTTTCCTGCGCCAACTCACCCCAGGCGATTTGCACGCGTGCCCACGCACGCGGTCGGGGTGCACCACGAACAGCGCGAGCACCCCCGCGCGACACTGCAGCTTCCGCTGAAGCTGCGCAGCGTGAACGGGGTGCGCGAGGAGTTCTCCATCTCGCTCGTGACGCGCGACATCAGTTCCACGGGCGTTTACTTTCTCTGCCCGCGGGATCTGCCCGGAGTCGCGCGCATCGAACTCGAAATCGTTCTCGTCAGCCGGCCGATGGGCTTTGGCAACGTCGTGCTCGTCAGCGAAGGGCTCGTTCAGCGCTGCGAACCTGCAGTCACTCCGGGGTGGTTCGGAGTCGCCGCGTCCTTCGGGGATATGGTCTTCGGGCGCGACGACTTTCTGCCTGCGCGCTTTCGCTTCCGCTGATTCCTCTCCGCCGCCGGAGCCGCGTTGGACGGCTCACGGCTCTGCAGGATTTTTCCACAGTCTTGGCCCTTGCAGTTCAAGCGAGCGATGCCTACACTCGCGCCACCAACTGCCGCGGGGTGAGATTTCGGGGAGCTTTACTCCTCCGCGGGCCAGAAAGCGGAGGGAAAATGAACAAGGTTTTGCTGGGTGTGTGTGTATTCGTTCTTGCACTCGTGTGCGCCGCGCCGGCGCGGTCGCAGGAACAGATCACGACCGGGACGGTGCAGGGCGATATCAGCGACGAAAAGGGCGGACGCGTTGCGGGCGCGTCGCTGGAAATCAGGAACCTGGACACAAACCTCACAAAGACGGGCACCTCCGATCCAGACGGGCATTTCGCCTTTCCCAACCTGCCGCCCGGGCGTTATACGCTTAGGATTTCCAAACAAGGCTTCGCCACAATCGAACAACAAAACATCAACCTGACGGTCGGGCAGGCCATCAATCTGGCCTTCACGCTCAAAGTCTCCAGCGTCAACGAGACGGTTGTCGTCACCGACGTGCCGGTCGTCGAAACAACCAAGACGGAATCGTCCACGACGCTCAACGAACTATCCGTGGAATCGACTCCGGTCTTGGGCCGCAAGTTCGAGGACTTGCTCACCTTGACGCCCGGCGTCAGCATCGTGCAAGGGCCCGACGGCGACGAAATCAATTTCAACGGCCAGCGCGGCGTCTTCAACAACATCAGCCTGGACGGCGGCGACTACAACAACGGGTTCTTCGGCGAGCAGCTTGGCGGCCAGCGCGCGGCCATCGACATCACGCTCGACGCGGTGAAGGAATTCCAGGT
This sequence comes from Candidatus Methylomirabilota bacterium, assembly GCA_035625855.1. Lineage (GTDB taxonomy): Bacteria > Acidobacteriota > Terriglobia > Acidiferrales > UBA7541 > Acidiferrum. The sequence continues at coordinate 1,864 of DASPOW010000213.1, forward strand.
CGTCGCATCGGGCGCCAGCGCGGAGTTCGGCCGCACGGCTGGCGGCGTCGTCAACGTGATTACCAAGTCCGGCACGAACGAAGTCCACGGCAGCCTGTTCTACTTCCAGCGCCTCGAGGCTCTCACGGCGGCCACCTCCGACGGCAAGCCTCTCGACAACTTCAAGAGGGAGCAATTCGGGGGCACAATCGGAGGCCCGATCAAGAAGGACAAGATGTTCTTCTTCGTGGCCTTCGAACAGATTTTCGAGGATTTGACGCGACCCAACCTCGGCGCTGCGCTCGGCCCCGCCTGCTCGGTGGCCACGCCGGTCGTCGGAGTGAACGACGCGGTGATCAACGGCAGCGCCGAATGCCAGCGAGTGGCCCTGCTGAACTTTCTCAAGACGAAGTTCAACGACGATGAAAGCCTCCCGGTAAAACACCCGATTCGCAACTCCGCTGTTTTCGGCAGGTTCGACTGGAACATCACGCCGCGGAATACGTTTTCCGCTTCGTACAACTTCGACTACTCGAAAAACACGGATCAGACGTTCGACGTGGCGACGTATGGGACGTCCGCCAACGGAATCGAGGGCCCCTCCAAGATCAACGCGCTCAACACCAACTTCCTGACCACCGTCTCTCCGACCATGCTGAATGAAGCGCACTTTTCTTACGGGCGCGAACTCCGTCCCCGCTCCACGGTTGCTTCTCCCATTCCTGCGGACACGGGAGTCGGCTTCGTTCCCTCTTTCCGCTTCGGCAATCCTTTCTTCCTCGAGCCCACGGTGGACGAGACGATCTGGCGCACGCAGGTTCGCGACAACTTCACGATCGTCCACGGGCGCCACACCTTCAAATTCGGCGGCGAATGGCTGCACACGGTCAATACCCAGGTGTTCCGCGGCTTCTTCACAGGCCGCTACTTGTTCGACAGCGCCGTGGGTTTTATGCGCTACGCTTCGGCGCCAGCCGCGGGCGGATTCGGTCCGAGCACGGGTGAATGCCTTACGGCGGCCGGTGTCTTCACGGGATGGGTGACCCAGGCAGCTCCCTTCAATCAAACGTGCCCGGCGGGCAGCGCCGTCGGCGGCCCATTGCTTTTTTACCTGCAGGACGGCATCCCCACCGGCTTAATCAACATTCCTCCCGGCGCGTCGTCCATCTCGAACGAGGACTTTGCCTTCTTCATCCAGGACAAGTGGCAGATCGTGCCCGGCTTCACCTTCAACTACGGCTTGCGCTGGGAAGCGCAGATTTTCCCCGATCCCATCACTCCTCCTTCGCAAACGGCGTACGGGATCTTTCTCAACAATCCGCAGTTCCCTTCCGACGGCACCATCCACAATCAAAAAGGGGAGTTCCAGCCGCGCCTGGGCTTCGCCTGGGACATCGGCAACAAGCGCAAGTCGGTGCTGCGCGCCAGTTGGGGCCTCTACTACGGCCGGCAGAACATGCTGAGCGAGGTGGGCTCGATCACCACTAACGGGGTGCAGCAGCGCACGGCCTTCGTTGCCTCCGGGCCTGGCGTTACCGGCCCGACCTGGCCGAACGCCCTTCCCGTCGTTGCCGGCAATCCGCCTTGCACGCTGAACCCGGCCCTGCCCAATCCCTTCCCGTGCTTCACGGGCGTGAAAGCGTTCGATCGCCATTATCACAATCCGCGCATCGACACAGTCAACGTGAACTTCGAGCAGGACCTCGGCCACAACTTCTCCGGGTACATCGACGTGACCTGGTCGAAGGCCGTGCACCTCACCAACTTCCTCAACCTGGACACGGGAGGCTTTTTCAGCCCTGTGAACGGCGCGTTCATTCCTCCTGGATTCTTCAATCCCAATCTGGGCGACGTCTTCATCACTTCCAGCACCGCGAAGTCGCTCTATCGCGGCATGACCATCGGCATGAAGAAGCGCTTCAGCAATCGTTTTCAGATGGAGTGGAACTACATCCTCTCCGAGGACCTGGACAACGATTCCAACGAGCGCGACCCCTTCACTGACCGCCGGCTGGTTCCCAGCGACCCCTCGCGGGATTACAGCTTTTCCGACCGCGACGAACGCCACAAGTTCAACCTGTGGGCTTATTACCAGTTCCCCGGCGGCTTCAATTTCGACGCGCGCCTGCAGGCCCACACGCCGCAACCCATCACGCCGGACAATTGCGCCAC
>DASPOW010000214.1:0-5442 GCA_035625855.1 Candidatus Methylomirabilota bacterium
GTTTTGCAGACTGCGCGCGAAAAGCAGCGCTCCGGCGAGCAACACCAGGGAGAGCGCGACTTGCGACGCCACAAGAATGCGCTGCAGGCGAAAGCGCTCACGCCCGGCGGTCATTCCGCGCCCGCTGGTTTTGAGAACTGAGTCCGGCGGCAGGCTCCCGGCGCGCAAGGCAGGCACGAGACCGAAAAGAATCGTGGTGAGAACCGCAAGACCCGCGGCAAAACCGAGCACTCGCCAGTCCGTGGACATGTCGAGGAAAATGGGGCTATTCGGTGTGCTGATCAACGCGATGAGGAAGCGGCTGAGAAAAGGGGCAAGCAGGCCGCCGCACACGGCCCCGGCAATGGCAAGCAGCGCGCTTTCCGAAAGCAATTGCCCGATGAGGCTGGCGCGCGAGGCGCCCAAGGCAAGGCGCACGGCGATTTCCCGCTCGCGCTTGGTGCCACGCGCCAGCATCAGATTGGCGAGATTGGCGCAGGCGATCAGCAGGACCAACCCCGAAAGCCCAAGAAGCAACCAGAGAGAGGTAGAACTATCCTCGCGCAGGTTCGAGAAGCCGTTCGCGGCGGGAAGCGCCTCGAGCCTGTAGGCAAGGTAGTGCTTCACGCTTTCGGAGTCGTACTGTGGCGGAATGGTTTCATGCAGAACTGCCGGGGCGATGACTGCAAGCTGCGCCGTGGCGCGCTCGAGAGTCCAGCCAGGCTTCAGCCGTGCGACCATCGCCAGCCACCACTTCTCGCGAGCACTCGACCCGGTTATGCGGCTGTATTCGCCGTTGACGATTGGCTCCGAGCAGACCGGCACGGCGACATCGAAACGATCGCCGACGGAAACTCCGTAAAAGCTCGGCGGCGTGACCCCAAGAATCGGGAACGGATGGCCTTCGAGCGTAAGCGTCTGGCCAATAACGGAAGCATCGCCGCCGTAGCGCCGCTGCCAGAATGCGTAACTGATGTCCACGCCACCGGAACAGCCCGTCTGGTCATCCGCATCAGAGAGCAGGCGCCCCAGAAGAGGCCGGACACCGAGGACATCGAAAAAATCGCCGCTGACCAAGATGGCGTTTGCATAATTCACTTCGCCGCCCGAGGCGAGATTCACCTGCTCACTGCCCCAAACAGCAATGGACGAAAACACCTCTTGTCGTTGGCGAATCTGTTGCCACAGAGGAAACGTAAATCCGGAATAGGGCCCGTAGAAACTGCCGCTGCCCCAATGGTTCATATTCAGGTGGACGATAGCGAGAGTATGGGGGTCCTTGACCGGCAAAGTGCGCAGGCGAACCGCGTCGATGAGCTGGAAAATCGCGGCGTTCGCGCCGATCCCGAGCGCTAGCGTAAGAACGCACATCGTGGTGAAAAGAGGAGACTTGCGCAGCCGGCGAAACGCATAATAAACGTCTTGACTCACGGTGCTCATAGGGTCCCCGAATCAGAGTGCCTATTTGATTGGACGCCATTCCTCTCGATAGTCCTAAGTGAGAGGAGCATATAATTTACCAAAACTCCCTTTCATCCGGGAATCATGTGAGCCGCGTCACTGTTCATTGTGACGACCCTCGGTCCCCCTGCATAGGTTTGGCAACTTCGATTCCGCAGTCGATCGGGCTGGTCAGGAGTTGCGCATCGTAGAGATGGGACGGATACCAGGCTTGCTCTACTTCTTTGCCGGCGGTCTCAGCGCCTGCGCCGCCAGCACCAGCGCCACGAGCAGAAGAAGGTAAAGTCCCCAGCTCCATGAGTACGGGCTGGACCCGGCGATCTTTGCCAGGTCGCCAAAGACTTTGTTCTCGTTCAGGTAAATGGCTATCCAACCGATGATGATGAAAACGAGCGGCGCCGCGTTCAAGTACTTCGCCCAATCCGTTTTGATGAAGGGAGCCACGAACGGAGCAATGATCGCGATGAGCCCGAGGAATGAAAGGAAGCCGTGCTCGCCGCCGGTCCGCGCAATGCTCGCGGGATTGGCGAAATCAGTCCCAAGAAGGTTCCAGAAGGTGAAAGAGACCGACTCGACGAGTCCGCCCGAAACGCGCGCCGACGGCAGGAAGAACCAAACGATCCACAGCAGCACGGTGGCGCCCAGGGCTACCGCCCCCATGCGAGACGCCAGCGCGCCGACGCCCTGCCGCGCCATCTTGGCCGCTTCCTTGCCCCGCTCCTGCGCCACGTCGCCAAGATGGTTCAGTTGCTTCTTGGTTTTCTCATCCATGAGGGTCTCCTTTTGTTCGGTGTGAAAGCGAGCTTCAGGAACCTGCGCGGCTTGGTGGACGCTCGCGCACCTCGAGTCGGGCGAATTTCGGAATGCCGCTTACTTCTTCTTGAGCGGGGGCATGAAGCTGCCCGGCGGTCCGGTGAGCGTCCCGTCGTCGTGGATCGTGAACACGAGTTTCCCGGCCGGCTCTTTGCACGTGAGGGTAAGATGCGTTTTGTCCGCCGTGTAAGTGCACGTTTCGGTTTCATTCATGAACGTGAGATTCGCCTGCCCCCCGGACTTAACCTCCAGTATCACGGAACCAGATTGGTCCGTATACGTGCCGGTGATGCCGCCGCAGGCAACGACCGCCAAACTCAAACAGACAAGCGCAGCAAGAAAGATGCACTTGCGCAACACAACGTTGTTCATCGGGTTCTCCTCATTCTGGAATCTCGCTCTCGCGCGGGCCTCCGCCGTACCCTCCCGTAGCCACTGCGTCGCTCCGGGTCCTGCATTCCGTGCGAAGAAGGGGTTAGACCCCTCCCATGCCCCGCCGGCGGGCTTTTGGACCCCGATTTCTTACTACGGCTGAAGCAAGAGGGCAAGGGGAACGTACGACTCAGCCATTTTTCAGGACTTCCCGCGCATACTCCGGCGCCTTGCCCTCATCCTCGTGCTTGCAGTAGACGTACACGTCAATCCCTCGTGCCAGCCACGCATCGAAGCGTTTTCGCCAGGCCGCCAGTTGTTTCGGCGTGTAGTTTTCCAGACGCAGGCGGACATAGGTAAACCCGGCGGTAATCACGTCCGGCGGCGTTTGCTTGTCCGTCTCGGCCAGGCATAACGCCGTTTCATGCCGGCGAAGGATTTCGTACGTTTCCTCGACATACCACGAGGCGTGACGCACCTCGAATGCAAACCGGAACGCTGCCGGACGCAGCGCGAGAAACTGCTCAAGCAGCGGGCGATCGAGCTTAAAGGTCGGCGGAAGCTGCACGAGGATGGGCCCGAGGTGGTCGCCGTCGGCGAGCACGCTGGCAACCTCCAGGAAGCGCTTCAGCGTACTTTCCGAATCGCGCAGCCTTTGAATATGCGTAATCTGCTGATTCGCCTTGAGCGCGAACTGGAAGCCTTCGGGAACGCTCTTGGCCCAGTTCAACAGGGTCGCCTCGACCGGCATGCGATAAAAAGTGTGATTGATCTCCACCGTCGAGAAATGCTTCGCGTAAAACCCGAGCATCTCGCGGTCCGGCAGCTTTTCCGGATAGAAGTTCCCCTTCCACTCTTTGTAGGAGTAGCCGGAAGTGCCCACGCGAAGCTGACCCGTGCGGGGGATTTGTCCTCCTCAAACAGGAGGGGGAATTTAACCACACCGGCTGCCGCTCGGAAAGGAAATGCCGGCGATCAGCGCCCCTTCTTTTTCTTTGCCGGCAGCGTGCCGCTCAAAAGCTCGATGGCCGGGCCGAGCGATTGCCGCTCCTTCCAGAAATCCGCCCACAGGTCGCCTTTTTCTTTGAGCCGCGCGAAGACCGTCTTGATGTTCAGGCTTTCCGGCCGCAGCGTCGAACGCAGCTCCGTCGGCAAAATCGGCGTGGAAACCGGCGCCTTGGGAAATGCCCGCACGGAATAAGGCGACGCCAGCGGCCGCCCCTCGGCGTTCTGCGCGACGTCAATCAGCACGCGTCCCGCCGGCCGCCGCGCCACCGAGCGCTCGTTCGTCACCAGGTTGGGATGCTCGGCCGTGACCGTGCGCGCGATGATCTCGCCAAACGTGCGCAGTTGCTCATACGTGTAAATCGGCTCGACCGGAATGTACAAATGAATGCCCGTCGCGCCGGAAGTCTTCAGAAAGCTCGCCAGGCGCAGCTCTTCGAGTTTTTCATGCAGCGCCCGCGCGATGGTGACGACAACCGGGAACTCCGTTCCCTCGGAGGGATCGAGGTCGAAGAAGAAATAATCGGGATGCTCGAGGTCTTCGGTACGGCTCGACCACGGGTTGTGGTCAATGCAGCCGAGGCCCGTCAAATAGAGAAGCGACGCACGATCGTCCGCCGTGGCGTAGTGAATCACTTCCCCGCGCTTTTCGGAATCGACGGGCACCGTCTTGAACCATTCGGGCAGCCCTTCGCGCATGTCTTTCTGAAAAAACGCCTGGCCCTTGATTCCGTCCGGGTAACGGCGCAGCACCAGGGGCCGTCCGCGCAGAAACGGCAGAATGAAGTCCGCGATGCGGTAGTAGTAGGCCAGCAGATCGCGTTTGGTATAGCCGGACTCGGGGAAGTAAACCTTGTTGAGGTTGCTCAGCCGCAGCCGCTTCCCCTCGAGATCCAGCGTGACGTTCTCCGCGCGGCCCTTGAACAGCTCGGTTTCGATCTGCGCCTTCGTGCTCAGCACGCGCCCGACGACTTCCGGCGCGCGCATGACGGTCTGAGTGGCGGCGGGTTGCGCGGCTGCTTCTCTCGAGGGTCCTTCGTCTTCCCACTGGCATTCCGTGGGCCGCTTGTCCTCTCGCAAACCCAGGAAAACGGGATGTCTCAGCAGTTTCTCCTGCGTCCATCCCGAGAGCCTCACCCGCGCGACGAGTTCCGGCGAAACCCACGACGGCTTCTCATTCGTCTCCGGAACCTTCGCGAACGGAGAGCCGGAGACGGCCAGCTCCTTGAGCTTCCGGCCCAGCTCCGCGTGCTTCTTCGAATCGAACCCGCTGCCCACGTGCCCGATGAAGCGCAGCTTTTTGCCCTCGTACAACCCCAGGAGCAGAGACCCGAGCGGAAGCGCCGCCGTGCGCGCCGCGGTCCAGCCACCGACGACCGCGTCGAGCGTCTGCGTAACCTTCAGCTTCACCCAACTCGCGCTGCGGTCGGAAACGTACCGGCTGTCGATTCGTTTCGCAACGATCCCTTCCAGTCCTTGTTGCCGCGCGAGCTCGAAGAGGTCCTTACCGTGTTCCAACTGGTGGTCCGAGAAACGAAACGCCGCTGAGGCGTGCAGCAGCCGCTCCAGCAGCTGCTTCCGCTCGATGAGCGGCGCCGCCCGCAGGTCGTACCCGTCGCAATAAAGCAGGTCGAAAACGTAGAACACGACCGGCACGCGCGCAAGCAAGGCGTCGGAGGGCGCTCGGACGTGCATGCGCTCCTGCAGCAAGCCGAAGTCGCTGTGGCTGCGCTCGTCGAGCGCCACGACTTCTCCGTCCAGGATCGCTTCGCTCGCCGCCACAGCGGCCGGCAGCGAAGCCAGCTCAGGATA
>DASPOW010000215.1:0-5876 GCA_035625855.1 Candidatus Methylomirabilota bacterium
ACCTTCTGTCCATCCCCGGCCGCGGCCCCGTTGTCTTCGGCAAGCTCATGGCCGAAAACGCCGCGCGCACCGTGATTTTCTACGCGCACTACGACGGCCAGCCAGTGGATCCCTCGGCGTGGACGGACGGCCAGCCTTTCGAACCTGTGCTTCGCGATGGATCGATCGAAGCCGGCGGCAAGCGCATCCCTTTCCCGCAGAACCTGCCGGAGCACCCCGCGCGCTACGAGGACGAATGGCGCATCTACGCGCGGTCGTCCTCCGACGACAAGTCGCCGATCGTGATGCTCCTTGCTGCCGTCGACGGTCTGCGCGCGACAGGCATCCCGCTCGCGGTCAACCTGAAGGTGATTCTCGACGGCGAAGAGGAAGCCGGTTCGCCCAACCTCGAGCGCGTGCTTCTCGCGCACCAGAATCTACTCGGGGGCGACGTGCTCATTTCTGCCGACGGGCCGGTACATCCCTCGGGCAAGCCGTTGGTATTTTTTGGCAACCGCGGCGTTTTTGACTTCGGCATCACGGTGTATGGCCCGATCCGCGCGCTGCACAGCGGTCACTACGGAAACTGGGCGCCCAATCCCGCATTTCACCTGGCGCGGCTGCTCGCTTCCATGAAGGACGAAACCGGACGAATCCTTATTGACGGCTACTACGACGACGTCGCACCGCTCGGGCCTCTCGAGAGGCAGGCGCTCGCGGAACTTCCGGACAACGACGCGGAACTCGCGCGCGAATACGGCATCGCCCAACCGGAGGGCGGCGGCAAAAAGCTAGCCGAACTCATCATGCTTCCGTCGCTGAACATTCGGGGAATCCGCAGCGCGTATGTAGGGGAACAATCGCAGAACGTCGTGCCCGACAAAGCGGAGGCGTCGCTCGACGCGCGCCTGGTGAAGGGCCAGGAGCCACGAAAAAAATTCGAGCAGATTCTCGGGTTCATCCGCAAACAGGGGTTCTACGTTGTAGACCGCGAGCCCACGCTGGAGGAAAGGCGGAAATATGCGCGCATCGCCAAGGTCGTCTACGGCGGCGGGTATCCGGCCTCGCGCACGCTGATGAATCTTCCCGCGGCCAGAAGAATCGTCGAGGCCGTGGAAGGCGCGGCCGGCCCTGCCGTGAAAATGCCTTCGCTGGGCGGCTCCGTGCCCATGTATGTCTTCGAGAACCTGGGACTGCCCGTGGTGGGGGTGCCCATCGTGAACTACGACAATCATCAGCACAGCTCGGACGAAAACGTCCGCCTCGGGCACCTCTGGCGCGGCATCGAGATTTACGCCGCTATTCTCGCCGGCATTGACTGGTGATGCCGCCCGCTTCGCAATTCCTCGCGCGGCGGACACTGACCGCCCTCTGAACTCTCGTACAGTTGTTTGCCAGGCTGCCTTCCTTCTACCGTGGAAGAACATTCGCTCCGGTTGCCTGACCTGCCGCACGCACCGGGTGTCGAAGAATCATGACTGCGGGATTTCACAAGTGGCTGCGGTTCGGCGCGCTGGCGAGCCTCGCCTTCAGCGGGTGCTCAGGGGTGACTTCTCCCAACAACGGAAACGGCGGAAGCACTCCGGTGGCTCCGAGCGGATTGCAGGCCTCTCCGGGAAACGCACAGGTGAGTCTGACGTGGATGGCCAGCGCGAATTCGACCGGGTACCACGTGAAGCGCTCTACGACCGGCGGAGGCCCCTACACGCAGATTGCCGCGCCGGGTTCCACGGGTTTCGTCGATGCCGGCCTGGTCAACGGCACAAAGTACTTCTACGTTGTCTCCGCCTTCAATTCTTCCGGCGAAAGCCCGGATTCGCCGGAGGCGAACGCAACTCCGGCAGCGCCGCCGAGCCCGCCCGCCGCGCCCACCGGATTGCAGGCCACCGCCGGGAACGCTCAAGTGAGCCTGACATGGACCTCCAGCACCAGCGCGGCGAGCTATCACGTCAAGCGCGGAACCACGGGCGGCGGACCGTACACGCAAATCGCCGCTCCCGCAGCTCCTGGCTTCACCGACACCGGACTGGCCAACGGAACCACCTTTTTCTACGTCGTTTCCGCCCTCAACTCCGCGGGGGAGAGCGCGAACTCCGCGCAAGCGTCGGCGACACCCACGGGGACGGCGCCGGCTCCGGACGTGACCATCACCATCGATTCCACGAAGACCAAGCCGATTTCGCCGTACATCTACGGCATTAACTTCTACAACGGCGTCCCCGGCGCTCCGCCCCTGCTCACTTTCGACCGCGCCGGAGGAAACCGCTGGACGGCGTACAACTGGGAAACCAACGCATCCAACGCCGGCAGCGATTTCCTCTACGAGAACGACAATTTTCTGAGCAGCAGCAACGTGCCGGCCGAAGCGGTGCGCGCTTTCATCGCCGGCGATCAGGCCGTGAACGCCGTGAGCCTCATTACCGTGCAGCTTCAGGGCCTCGTCTCCGCCGACGAAAATGGCCCGGTCAGCGTGGCCAGTCCCCCGGACCTGACGCGCTTCAAGCAGGTCGTGGACAAGAAAAGCACTGTCTCCAGCGCGCCCTTCACCATCACCCCCGTCACCTCCGACGCCAGCGTCTACATGGACGAATTCCTCTGGGCGTTGAATCAGAAACTTCCCGGCAGCATCTTCGCCGTCGGCGCACCTCTGCCCACTTTCGTCAGCTTTGACAACGAGCCGGAGCTGTGGAACTCCACGCACCTCGAAGTGCAGGGCAGCGCCCCGGTTAGCTCCGACGCCTACATCACCAAGACGATCAATCTTGCCAAGGCGCTCAAGGATCAGTTCCCCGGCCTTCTCATCTTTGGCCCGGTCCATTACGGCTTTCAGGGCCTCTACAACTGGCAAGGCGAGTTGCCCGCGACTCCCGGCGGCGCGAATTGGTTCCCGGATAAATACCTCGCTGCGCTCAAGACGGCCTCGGCGGCCTACGGGAAGCCCCTTGTGGATGTGTATGACTTCCATTGGTACGCGGAAGTGTACGATTCCAGCGGAACGCGCATCCTGAACCTGACCAGTCCGGCGCTGAGCGACGCGCAGGTGCAGCTCATCGTGCAGAGTCCTCGCGCGCTATGGGATCCGACGTTTCACGATGACAACAACAGCAATCCGTGGATCTACAACGAGCTCGGGCAAACGCCGGTCAACCTGCTCGGCCGCCTGCAGGCCAAGATCAATGCCGAGTTCCCTGGCATGAAGATCGCCATCACGGAATACGAGAACGGCGGATGGAACCACATCGCTGGGACGATTGCCCAGGCGGATAACCTCGGCATTTTCGGCGCGCAGGGCGTCTTCGCCGCGAGTTTCTGGCCGCCGGGCGGGACGTACTCCTATGCCCTGGCGGGGTTCCGTGCCTTCCGCGGCTTCGACGGCGGAAGCGCTAGTTTCGGCGACATTTCGGTGCAGGCCGCTTCCAGCAGCGTGAAGGACGTTGTGGTCTACGCGAGCACGGACAGCAGCGCGCCGGGACGCGTGGTTTTCGTGGCAATCAACCGCTCTAACGCGGCGAAGGTGACGGCCATCAACGGCCAGGTCCTCTCCGGCACCGCGCACCTTTACCAGATGACCGCCGCTTCGGCCCAGGGCCAAAGCGTCGTGCAGCCGGTCGCCATCGGCACGATGCCCGCAAGCGGTTCCTCGTTTACCATCACGCTGCCTCCGCTGAGCGTGACGACCATAGATATCCGCTAGCCTCCAGGGTAGGCTCCGGCGATCGTCACAGGGCCAGGAAGTTCTTCAGAAGCTGCTTGCCGACTTCGGTGAGCACCGATTCGGGATGGAATTGCACGCCTTCGATCCTGTGTCGCCGGTGGCGCAGGCCCATGATGACGCCGTCGGCCGTTTCCGCGGAGATAGCCAGTTCTCGCGGCAGTGATTCCCTTTCAACGATGAGGGAGTGATAGCGCGTTGCGCGAAAACGCTGCGGCAGATTCCGAAAAATGGTCTTTCCGTCGTGGCGAATTTCGCTCGTCTTGCCGTGAAAAATCTTCGTGGCACGGACAATCTTCCCGCCGAACGCCGCGCCGACGGCCTGATGGCCCAGGCAAACGCCCAGGATCGGGCACCTGCCCGCCATTCGCCGAATCAACTCGACGGAGATGCCGGCCTCCTGCGGGGTGCAGGGGCCCGGCGAAATGACGATGCGCTCGGGCCGACGCCGCCGAATTTCCTCGACGCTGATTTTGTCGTTGCGGCGCACATCCACGTCGCAGCCCAGTTCGCCCAGATACTGGGCCAGGTTGTAGGTGAACGAGTCGTAGTTGTCGAGGAGCAAGATCATTTGTGCTTCTTGGGGCGGTTGCGCAGCTTCGAGGAGCCGGCGCGCGCCAGGCGGTGCGCCGCCGCAAGCGCCGTAAGCAGGGCCTGCGCCTTGTTCACCGTCTCCCGATACTCGGCCTCAGGCCGCGAATCGGCGACGACCCCGCCGCCCGCCTGGACGTGGGCCACGCCGTTTTTCATGACCATGGTGCGCAGCGCGATGCACGAATCGAGATTCCCGGCGAAGTCGAGATAGAGAATCCCGCCAGCGTAGATTCCGCGGCGCGTCTTCTCCATCTCCTCGATGATTTCCATCGCGCGCACTTTGGGCGCTCCGGACACGGTTCCGGCGGGAAAGCAGGCCATCAGGGCATCAAAACAGTCAACGTCGGGCCTCAGCCTTCCGCGGAGGCTCGACACGATGTGCATCACGTGCGAGTAGCGCTCCACTTGCATCAGCTTCTCCACTTTCACCGTGCCGTAGTCGCAAACGCGTCCCAGGTCGTTGCGACCCAGGTCCACCAGCATAATGTGCTCGGCGCGCTCCTTCTCGCTGCCGAGCAACTCCGCCTCAAGGCGCGCATCTTCCTCCTCGCTTTGGCCGCGAGGACGCGTGCCGGCGATGGGCCGGTACAAGACGTTCCGCCCCTGCACCTTTACGAGCATTTCAGGCGAACTCCCGACGACGCTCACATCGTTCAATTTGAGATAGAAGAGATAAGGAGAAGGGTTGATGGCGCGCAGCTTGCGGTACACTTCGAATGGCTCTGCTTCGGAATCCGCCGAGAATCTCTGGCTCAGCACCACCTGAAAAACATCTCCTGCCCGGATGTATTTCTTGGCCCGGCGCACCGCCTCCACGTATTGCCGCCGGGTGAAATTCGAGCGGATTCGCAATGCGCCGCGCCTTGCCGCCTTCTTATTCCTCTCCGCGTCTTCGGCCGAGGCAGGATGCTCCAAGGCATTGCGAACAGCGGCGATTTCGCGAACCGCTGCGCTGTACTTCTTGCGCATGCTTCCGCCGTCTCCCGTAAAAACGTTGCGGATGATCCACACCTGCTGACGCACGTGGTCAAACGCGATGAGACCGAAGTAAAACATCAGCATCGCATCGCACAGGCCAATTTCGTCGCGCAATCGCCGGGGAAGGCGCTCAATGAGCCGCACCATGTCGTAGGAGAAATAGCCGATCGCACCGCCAACCAGGGGCGGCAAACCCTGGGTGCGGACCGGGCGGAAGCGCTGCATCCGTTCGCGCAAAAAAGAAATGGGATCGCGCTCGTCCCAGACCAGCCGGCCGGGGCTCTCGTGAACGCACGCGCCCGAGGCGAACCGAAAAGTCTCCGATGGATCGGCGCCAACAAAGGTGTAGCGCGCGATCTTTTCCCCTCCCTCGACGCTTTCCAGGATAAACGCGTAGCGCGACCCATGCGAGAGCCGCAAGTAAGCGCCCACCGGGGTCAGCAGGTCGGCGGGAAGCACCTCGTAAACAGGGATCAGGTTTCCGCGCTTTGCGAGGCGCTGAAACTCGGCGAAGCCAGGTTGGATCATCGTCCGCCCCGCGATCCCCTGCGCTCCTCGTCGAGAAGGGCTCGGAGCACAGCCCGACGGACGGCCGCTTCGGGGCAGCGCTTGC
>DASPOW010000216.1:0-5618 GCA_035625855.1 Candidatus Methylomirabilota bacterium
TCCTATCTTCGTAACCTGCAATTCGACATCGAGGCGGTTTCGACGCCCGATTCCAGTCTGGAATGGCCCGGCGCGCAGCTTTCCGCGGAAGCCGACCTGCACATTCGCGGCACCTGGGAGCACCCGATCATCCTGGGCCACATCCACATTCTCGCGGGGGAACTTGTTTTTGCGGGGAATCGCTACCACGTCTCGCGCGGGGACTTGAACTTCGCCAATCCATTCCGGCTGGACCCTGTGCTCAACGTCGAGGCCACCACGACCGTCCAGCAGTACGAAATCGCGCTCAATTTCAGCGGCCCGGCCAGCAAGCTGGTGCTTTCATATCGCTCGGACCCGCCGCTCCCCGCGAACGACATCATCACGCTGCTGGCACTGGGCAAGACCACGTCCGAGGCCGAGGCCCGCAGCAGCGGCCTCGGTCAGGGCAGCACGCCGGGCGCGTCGGAACTCCTGTCGGGTGTCATTTCCAGCCAGCTGGGGGGGCGGCTCGAACGGCTGTTCGGGATCACGCGCTTGCGCGTGGATCCGGGCCTCGGCGGCCTGGGCAGCACCAGCTCCTCACAGAACTCGGCGGCGCGGGTTTCCGTCGAACAGCGAGTCGGCCGCAACGTCACCATCACCTACATCAGCAACGTCACCTCGACGCAGCAGCAGATCATCCAGGTCGAGTACAACGTCAACCGGCAGCTCTCCATCATCGGGCTCCGCGATCAGAACGGCACGTTCGGTCTGGACATCGTCCTGAAGAAACGCTTCGACTAAAGCTGCTGCGATCAGCTGGAAAAGTGAGGGTAAGAATCGTCCTACTGTTGCTTCTGGCGGCGCCATTCCTGGCGCTGCGCTTGCGCCAGGTCCGGATTCTGCTGCCGCAAGTCTTGCCAGGCATCGCGGGCCGCCTGCTGGCTCAGTCCGATCCCGGCCGTCTGCGCTTCCTGGGTCAGCTTGGGCATTTCGGCCGCGAACTTCTGGCCCAGCGGTGATCCGTAGAACTTGAGCAACTGCTTGATTTCATCCGCCGTGAAGTGCTTGTCGTAAAGGCGAACGATCACTCTGGTCATTTCGTCGGTGTCGAAGTGCGCTTTATAGCGATCCGTAAACGCGACGGACAGCTTTTGGGCACGGTCTTTGTCCGGCATGAGGTTCTCGATACGCTGGGTGAATTGTGCTCCGGACTTGGGCGCAAGGTCCGTGAGAATGTCTCCGGTGCCGCTCAGCTCGAGCAGGGCGCGAATATCCCCTTCCTTGGCCGGGTCGACGGACGAACTGGACGGTGCCGGCTGCACTGGAGCGGCTGGATCCTGTTTTTCCTGCGGTTGGGCCTTTGAATAACCGGCCAGCGCCACGAGAAAGGTTCCCACATAAAGAATCACGAGAGCCAAGACCGCTTTCATTGCCGTCTCCCAAGCCGCGCGGCGTTTCTTCCGCCGCGCAACGTGCGCTATCCGCGCCTACCGATGAATTCTAGGGAATCCCTAATGCGGAGAGGCCTCCGCAAAGGACAGTGGTACGCGCCCGGCAACTGTCCCAAGGTACAGCCCAACGGTCTGCGAGGGGTCCGCAGCTGGCTTTCTGTTACGATGGCGCGCCATGTCCGGCACGCCGAGAACGCCGCAGCTTCGTGCTCCGGCTTCAGCCGCTGTGATGCAGCGCGAAGCGGGCCTGCACCGCAGCCTGAGCCCGCGCCAGCTCTCCATGATCGCCATCGGCGGCGCGATCGGCACGGGCCTGTTCCTGGGGAGCGCGATTTCCGTGCAGATGGCGGGGCCGGGGGTGATCCTGAGCTACTGTGCCGGAGCCGCGATTGCCCTCATGGTGATGTGGGCGCTTGCGGAAATGGTGGTGGCTCACCCGGTTGCCGGCTCTTTCGGTGTTCACGCCGAGCTGTACCTGCATCCCTGGGCGGGCTTCGTGGTTCGCTACACGTACTGGCTGTGCCAGGTCGTGGCCATCGGCAGCGAAGTGGTGGCGGCCGCGATTTACTGCCGGTTTTTCTTCCCCGGCGTTCCATCCTGGATCTGGATTGCGTCGTTCTCCGTGGCCATGGTCCTGGTCAACGCCATGAGCGTGGCTAGCTTCGGCTGGTTCGAGTACGGCTTCGCAATGATCAAGGTGATCACCATTTCGGTGTTCCTCGTCCTCGGCGGTGCGTTGCTGTTCGGGGTCGGCTTTCCGCGCGTGGGCTTTGCGAACTACACCTCGCACGGAGGCTTTCTGCCTCACGGGTGGACTGGCGTGGCGCTCGGCGTGGCTATGGCCATCTTCAGCTATATGGGCCTGGAAGTGGTCGCCGTCACATCCGGTGAAGCTGCGCGTCCGGACATCGCGGTGCCGCGCGCGCTGCGCTGGACGCTTTTCCGCCTGGGTATCTTTTATATCGGGGGATTGTCGCTCGTCGTCGGCCTGGTTTCGTGGAACCAAGTCGGGCTCGGCGAAAGCCCTTTCGTGCGGGTCTTCCAAACCGTGGGAATTCCTTTCGCGGCGATGATGATGAACGCGGTAGTTCTCACCGCTGTACTTTCGAGCGTGAATTGCAACCTTTATCTGACCTCGCGGATGATTTTTTCGCTGGCTCGCGGGGGTTACGCCCCCGCGGCACTGGGCGCGCTGACGCGCCGCGGGACGCCCGTCCGGGCACTGCTTGTCTCGAGCGCCGGAATGGTAGCGGCGATGGCCGTGGATCACTGGTTCCACGAAACGGCTTATGTGTATATGGCCGGGACGGCGTTTTTTGGAGGCATCTTCGTGTGGATCATGATCATGGTGACGCACCTGGCGTTCCGCCGGGCCGCCGTCCACCAGGCGAAACCGCCGTTGCGTTTTGCGCCGCGAGGCCCGTGGAGCACGCTGCTGGGTCTTGGTGCCCTGCTCGGAGTGCTGGGCTCCACGTGGTTCATTCCCGGGTTGCGTATCACACTCAAAGCCGGCATCCCGTGGCTCGTATTCATCTCCCTGTGCTACCTTGGATGGAGTCGCTGGAATCCCCGCACCACCGCGCAGGGAGAGGTCTCTCATGGATGAAATGCTCCGCTGGCGCGCCGAGTTTCCCATCCTCGAGCGCACCACTTACATGATCAGCAATTCGCTGGGCGCCATGCCGCGCGCGGTGTACGACGAAATGCGCGCCTACGCCGATTCTTGGGCGCAGCGCGGGGTGCGGGCCTGGGAAGAGGGCTGGTTCGAGATGGCGGTGGACGTGGGGGACAAAATCGCTCCCCTGATCGGCGCGCGCAAAGGCGAAATCTCTCTTCACCAGAACGTCACCATCTGCCAGGCCATCATTTCCTCCTGCTTCGACTACCGCGGACCGCGGAATAAAGTCGTGCTCTGCGACCTCGAGTTTCCCTCGATCCAGTATTTCTACAACGAGCAGCGCCGCTTTGGCGCCCGCGTCGAAACGGTGTCGAGCGAAGACGGGATTCGCCTGCCGCTGGAAAAGTTCCTCGCCGCGATCGACGAAACTACGCTCCTCGTGCCGATATCGCAGGTTCTCTTCCGCAGCGCCTTCATCGTCGACGCCAGGGCAATCATCGAGCGCGCCCATCGCGTCGGCGCTCACGTCATTCTCGACTGCTTTCAGGCGGCGGGCACGATTCCTCTTGAGGTGCGCTCGCTCGGCGCCGACTTTGCCGTGGGCGGAGTCCTGAAGTGGCTCTGCGGCGGCCCCGGCGTCGGCTACCTCTACGTTCGCGAAGACCTCCGCGCCCGGCTGCGCCCCGCGCTCACCGGGTGGCTCGCGCACCAGCGCCCGTTCAGTTTCGAGACCGGCGCCATCGAACCGCGCGAGGACTCCTACCGCTACCTCAACGGCACGACGCACATTCCGGCTCTTTATGCCTGCCGGCCCGGGCTGGACATCCTGAACCAGGCCGGGATCCAGGCCATCCGCGAAAAGTCCATGGGCCTGACGCGGCGGATCTACGAAGGAGCGCGGGCCCGCGGCTGGCGCGTGAACACTCCAGAGAATCCCGCAGAGCGCGCCGGGACCGTTTCG
This sequence comes from Candidatus Methylomirabilota bacterium, assembly GCA_035625855.1. Taxonomy (GTDB): domain Bacteria; phylum Acidobacteriota; class Terriglobia; order Acidiferrales; family UBA7541; genus Acidiferrum. The sequence continues at coordinate 3,995 of DASPOW010000216.1, forward strand.
GTGGACTGCCCCAATGCGCCGGAAGTCTGCCGCGAATTGATCGCCCGCGAAATCCTGGTGGACTACCGGCCGAAGGCCGGCATTCGGCTTTCGCCCCACTTTTATAACCGCGAGGAGGAGTGCGACTTTACGCTGGACCAGATTGCAGAGATCCTCGCGACGCGGGCGTGGGAACGCCACGCCGCTGTCGCATCCCGCGCCTGAATCATGCATCGTCTCGCGCCGCCGAACCCACTTTCGCCGCGGTCACTTTTCCCCTCCGAAGACTTTGGCGCGGCGCGCCGCGAAATGGTCGAAAAGCAGTTGCGCTGCAGGGGAATCGCTGATGCGCGCGTTCTGGCGGCCATGGCCGCTGTCCCCAGGGAAGAGTACGTCCCGCCGAGCCTGCGCGCCCGCGCTTACGACGATTCGCCGCTGCCTATCGGCGAGGAGCAGACCATCTCGCAGCCTTACATTGTCGCCGCCATGTCGGCAGCGCTCGCCCTTAAGGGAAGCGAGCGCGTGCTGGAAGTAGGCGCGGGCTGCGGATACCAATCCGCCGTGCTTTCGCGGCTCGCTGCAGAGGTAATTGCGGTTGAGTTTCGCTCCGGGCTGGCCCGCGCGGCAGTTGAGCGCCTCGAGCGTCTCGGCTGCAGGAACGTCCACGTCCACTGCGGAGACGGCACCCTGGGTCTGCCGGAGTTCGCCCCGTACCACGCGATCCTTGTGGCCGCCGCTGCTCCGGCGGTCCCTCCGCCGCTGTTCGCGCAACTCGCGGAAGGCGGACGCCTGATACTCCCGGTGGGTACAACCGAAGAGCAGGAATTGCGCCTCGTTGAAAAAATCGAGGGGCAATTCCGAACGTGCGCTCTCGACCTTTGCCGTTTTGTGCCCATATCCGGACGTTATAGCTGGAGGCCTTCGCCGTAATGACTGCGGACTCGCCGGAACTCTCCCTGGTCATTCCTGCCTACAACGAGGAGGCGCGCCTCCCGGAGACGCTCCAGCAGATCGGCGCGTTCGTGCGCGGCCGCGGCGCCGAGACGGAGGTCATCGTCGTGGACGACGGTTCGCGCGACCGCACCGCGGCCGTCGCCGAATCCTTCCGCGCGGAAATACCAGGGCTGCGCGTTTTGACGAATGGCGTCAACCGCGGCAAGGGCTTCAGCGTTCGCCACGGCATGCTCGAAGCCAAGGGCCGCGTCGTCCTTTTCACCGATGCGGACCTTTCCGCGCCGATCGAGGAAGCGCCCAAACTCGTCGCCGCGCTCGAGGATTACGATGTGGCCCTAGGCTCGCGCGCCGTGGATCGCAGCCTCATCGAGGTCCACCAGTCGCGGTTTCGCGAATTCGCCGGCGTCGTATTCAACACTCTTGTGCGGCTGATTCTGCGCCTGCCTTTCGTGGATACCCAGTGCGGCTTCAAAGCCTTCCGGCGGGAGCGCTGCCGCATCATCTTCGAGCAGCAGACCATCGAGCGCTTTGGCTTCGACCCGGAACTCCTCTATCTCGCGCGCCGCCATGGGTTGCGAGCCGTCGAAATCCCGGTTCGCTGGGCGCATAGCCCGGCGACAAAAGTCAGCATGCTGCGGGACAGCCTGCAGATGTTTCTGGACGTTTTCGTGATTCGGTGGAATTCGCTTCG
>DASPOW010000217.1:0-3350 GCA_035625855.1 Candidatus Methylomirabilota bacterium
AACGGATTGGAAACGAGCACCAGGCGCCCTGCCACAGGAGGAACAACCTGGAAGGTGAGCGAGTCTATCCCGAGGTTAATCGTTTTGGCAAGTATTGACGCTGGATTCAGGTAGCAGCGTCTTTGCTTCAGTGCTTGTCGAGGCGGCGGAGCGCCTCGTGAGCGTTTTTGTTCCGGGGATCGGCCTGCAGTGCAGCGTGATACTCGCGCCGCGCCGCTTCGAGGTCGCCGCGCGCCTCGAATGCGCGGCCGAGCCATTCGTGGGCCACGCCCGGCCTGGGATAGCCGGTGCGAAGCGGGGCTCGGGCCAAGTAGGCGCGGAGCAAATCCGCGGCCTCGGCGAGCTTTTCGCGTTTCAGAACGTACGCCGCCGCGCGATAAAAATCGGCGCGCGAGTCCTCCGGCGCGACCCTGGCGCCGGCTTCGGCCACGGCCAGGAGGCGTTCCGGCTGGCTTTGTTTCAATGCGTAGTCGCCGATGTCAAAGATAAGGTCGGGCGCCCGCGCGCCGGATTCGAGCGCGAGCGTGAACTCTTCATTCGCCCCGGTGAAGTCCTTCTTCTGGCGGCGGCAGTTTCCGCGCGCGTAGTGCCCCTCGGCGGCATCGAGCGTCAGCAAACGCGCGATCTGGCGGTTGGCTTTGTCCTCACCGCCGCCCAGCATCCCCGGCGCGCTGCAGTAATACTCGATAAGGTCCTGCTGCGCGGGGAAATCGCGCTCGTCCAGCTGCACCGCGGTCTCGAACTCCTTGTGGGCCTTCCTGGCCAAGGCCATCGCGGAAAACCAGTTGGAGTGGTCGGCCTTCTCGCCGTAGGCCTTGCCAAGCCACAGGTGGTAAACGGAGCTGCCCGGAGAAATCGCCACGGCGTGCTGCGCGCTCTGCACGGCGGCGTCGAAGCGCTCCAGCTCAAGATGGGATTTGGTCATGAGGAGATAGGCTTCGGCGTTCCGCGGATCCCGAGCGACGGCCGCGCGAAGGAGCTCCACAGCCTTGGTGTAGTCGCTGCGGTCGTAGGCTTTTTGCGCTTCCTCGAACGGCGATTGCGCGGCGGCGAGCAAGACGCCGGCCCAGACAATGTTGCGAATCCGCATGCGACCGGCTTTCAGGTTCCTTTCCGTGACCTACTGCGGATTCGCCACGACGACGGGCATCCCATCCTGCAGATCCACGTCCCCGGGGACGGCTACGACCTCGCCCTCGGTGAGGCCGTTCAGGATCTCGAAACTTGTGGCGCTGGCGATGCCCACGGCCACCTGGCGCTTTTCGACCACCTTGCGTCCCACGCTCAGCCCTTCGCCGTCCTTCACCACGAAAACAAACCGGTTGGCACCCTGGAAATGCACCGCGCTGCGCGGCACGGCGAGGACGTTGTGGCGTTCGTGGGCCACGATGCGCACGTTCACGTTGACGTTGGGCAGCAGCTCGATCTTGTCGTTGTTCACGGAACAGAGCAATTCGCCGACGCTGCGGGAGCCGCGGGGAACAACCTGCCTGGGGATAACGGCCGTGCGGCCCGCCCAGGAGCGATTCGGGAGGGCATCCCAGGTGATGGTCACGGCTTCGTTCGGCTCGAGCGAGCCCAGGTCCGGCTCGTCAATAAACGCGCGCACGCGCACTTCGCGCAGGTCGGCCATCTCCGCAAGCAACTGGCCGACGGTCACGTAATCGCCGGCTTTCACGGGCAGGGCGTACACGGTGCCGTCGCCCGCCGCGGTCACGCGCCCGCTGCGGACTTTTTCCTCGAGCGACGCCGCGGCGTTCTTGAGTTGTTCCACCTGCAGATTCAGGCGTTCCGCGTCGAGGCGCGCCTGGCGCTGGAATTCCTGCCTGGCGGCCAGCGCGCGCGCGAGCTCGCCCTCGGCTTTTGCGAGTTCCAGTTCGTTGGCCGCGAGCTCGTCCTTGGTGGCGGCCTGCTGAGCCACGAGACGCTTCAGGGCCTCGTGGTCGCGGGCCAGGCGGTCGCGCTGGGCCTGGGCTTTGGCCACGTCGGCGTCGAGGCGCGCGGCATCGTCCCGTTTGCCTCCGGCACGCGCCGCGCGCAAGTCGTCCTGCGCGCGGAGCAGCTTGGCCCGGGTGTCGTCGAGTTCGGCCGCCGCGTCCTTGACGTCGAGGTCCAGGATACGCTGCCCCTTTTTTACGGATTGCCCTTCGGGGATGTAGACCTTTTGGACGAAGGTGGCAATCTGCGCCCGCACCACCACCGGAGAAACCGCCTCGACCTTGCCGTTGCTGCTGATGACGGCGGTCAAATCCTCGCGCCTGGGGCTGACAACGGTGACTTTGGTGACGGGCTGGCGTCCGCTGAAATGGATGAGGAGGTAGGCGGCAATGCTGGCCAGCGCCAGGAAAATCAGGATTCGATTGCGAAGCCTTCGCTCCATCGCTCTTCCGCCGCGGCGAACTTATCCTTGCGCGCGCTCGCCGCGCCGACAGGGTGTAACTCTACAGGGAAATGCTCCGTCCGTACCTGGCCGCTGCTACGGGGACGAAGCGGCTCATTCTAGCAATTCACGGCCTCATTTCTCCACTTGCGTTTGATGCCGCAAGGGGACAAAGACTAGCGAGAAGTCCGGGATTCCGGGAATCGGCCGTTCGGGAGCTTGTGCTACAATCCGCCCCGTGAGCGGCGAAGCTCCATCCACTGCAGCGGCGGGAAAACCCGAAGCCGCGAAGCCCGAAGCGCACAAGGCGGGTCACGCCGGCCCGGCGCTGCCGCCTCCGCCGGGAGCTCCAGCGCTGCACCGCGTCTGCATTCAGTGCAACAACATGTTTCGCGTCTCGCCGGAAGACTTCGACGCCAAGCAGTGCCCCGCGTGCCACAAAGGTTAGACGCGTATATTCGGTGTAATATTTCTTCTCCCGCGCGCGTAGTACGACCAGACGCGGCGCGTGTCTCTGCGAAGAACAGGAGCAGGTGGCGATGATCGAAGCCCGAGGGTTGTGCAAGACCTTCCAGGACAAGAAACGCGGAGTGATTCAGGCCGTGGACAAAGTCAGCTTCACCTGCAAGCCCGGCCAAATCTACAGCCTGCTGGGTGCCAACGGGGCCGGCAAGACCACGACCCTGCGCATGCTTGCGACCATCCTCGAACCAACGGACGGCACCGCCGTGGTCGCCGGCTACGACGTGATTGACCACCCGGAAAAGGTCCGCGCCAACGTGGGCTTTCTTTCCACGGCCACAGCTCTTTATCCCCGGCTCACGGCACAAGAGCTGGTCGAGTATTTTGGGCGGCTGAACGGGCTCGACGAAGCCACCCTGAAAAAACGCGTGGACGATATCTTCCATCGCCTGGAGATGGACAGCTTTCGCGACCGCCGCTGCGACAAGCTGTCCACGGGCATGAAGCA
>DASPOW010000218.1:0-5692 GCA_035625855.1 Candidatus Methylomirabilota bacterium
CATCCTCCGTTTTTCGGAAACCTGGCTGAAGGGATGGACTTTACGTCGCCGCGCGCGATTTGCCGTAGCCGCTGGAAGCTGGCCTGCGCTTCAGCAAGCCGCCTGTTTGAAGCGTGGAACTCTTGTTGGAGTCTGGCAGAGCGGCGCAATCCTGCGCGGTTCGGTGCATCTGCAGCGACCACCTCGCGCGCGCCGCTACGCGGCCGCCGATCGGATTACACCATCCAGGGATAAGTCTCGGGGACCTCGCCCGCCTCCCAGGCGGCGGTCTTTTCCAGGGGCTCCACGGCCCGCGTGTCGTCAAAGTGCAGAATCGCGTCGAACTGGTCGGAAAGCTGGGCGTGGAAGTAATGGCTCACGCGTTCCGAGCGCGGAAGGTAGATCACGCCGATGGCCCGCTCGAGCCGCGGCTCCCGCAGCAACTCCGCCGCTTCTCCTTTTCCCCCCGGCTTTCCATCGAGCGTCAGCAGAAAATTGCGAAGGCCGGTCTCGTGAAACAGCGCCTCGTAGCTTCCCGGCAGCCCCGGCCGGACGTGCTTCCGTTCGGCGGCGCTCTCCCAGCCCGAAGCCGCCGTCACCGTGCCGGTGTAGGTTGTAAATCCGATGAGCGTTGCCTGAGCCCCGTAACGTTGGCGCACCAACTGTCCCAGGTTCAGCTCGCCCCGCTGTGTCATCTCCGTGGCGCGAGCATCGCCCAAATGCGAGTTGTGCGCCCACACAACGATCCTGGACTTTGGTCCGAGGTGGTGCGCCAGGGCATCGAGCGTTTCCGCCATGTGCGTGTCGCGCAAGTTCCACGATGAGACCCGCTCGTGGAACATCGCGCGGTAATACTCCTCGGCGTTCTTCACCAGGCGGGCGTTCTGCTCCGCGAAGAAAAAGGCGTCCCGGGCCGCATGGCCGTTTCGCTTGGCCAGCTCTTCGGCTCGCTGCCGCATCTCCGTCCACTGGCTGATGGCCTCGTCCTCGCAGCCCTTGCTCAGGCCGAAGCTGGCCGCGTAGCCGTACTCCTGCGTGTTTTCCCCGAAGCGTTCAAAGCACCCGTAGCGGTAGCGCGCGCGGCGCGCGGCTTCCGGGTCGACCTTGTCCAGGTACTCCAGCACTGCCCGGATCGAAGCGTGCAGACTGTACAGATCCAGCCCGTAGAAACCCACCCGGCGGGAATGGCGGTGCTCGTTGCAGTTGCGGAGCCAGCCCACGAAATCGAGCACGTCCGCGTTCCGCCACATCCACGCCGGAAATCTCTGGAAGCCCCCCAGCGCGTCGATGGCATCCTCGTCGTCGCTGTCGAATTTCACGTACCGGTTGACGCGGTACGCGTCCGGCCAGTCCGCCTCGACGGCCACCGCGTCGAAACCCTTCTCGGTAATCAGCCGCTTCGTGAGCTGCGCCCGCACGCGGTAGAACTCGTGCGTTCCGTGCGAAGCCTCTCCGATCAATACAAAGCGCGAATCGCCGATTTTTCGGAGCAAAGGATCAAAGTCGGTCGCTTCTCCGGTCAGCGTGCAGGCCGAATGGCGGATCGCGCGGATTACGTTGAGGTCCTGCTTCGAAGTCATGGCCCGCCCCCTTTCCCCGCGTGCCATCGTTCCGGTCACGCCGCGGTTTTTCTTGCCGCAGCGCTCCGCTGCTTGCCGTTGCCGTTACGCGCCTGCTTTGCGGCGCCGCGGGCGATGTTCAGCAGCTTCGTCACTTCGGCGTCGGAAACCTGCGAGAAGTCCATGTAGAATTGCCCGACCCCGTAGAAATGCGTGGGCATTTCCAGGCAAACAAGCTCGTCAACCTCGGGTTCGAGTTTCCTGCAGGTATGACTCGGCGCCACCGGAACGGCGACCACGATGCGCGCCGGTTTCATTTGCCGCAGCGCCCGGATGGCCGCCAGCATGGTCGACCCGGTCGCGATCCCGTCATCCACCAGAATCACCGTCATGCCTACGACGTCAAGGGGTGGATGTTCTTTCCGGTAGAGCGCTTCGCGGCGTTCCAGCTCTTGTTTTTCCGCCCGTGTGGTGCGCTCGATGTCCAGTTCGCTGATCCCCAGACCCTGCACCGTGCGCTGGTCGAGAATCCGTACACCGCCGCTGGCGATGGCGCCGAAGGCCAGCTCCTCGTGGCCCGGAACGCCGAGCTTCCGCAGCATGAAGACGTCCAGAGGCGCGCTGAGCGCCTTCGCAACCTCAAATGCCACCGGTGCTCCCCCGCGCGGCGCTCCCAGCACCAGCACGTCATCCCGGTCCGCGTATTTCCCCAGTTGTTGCGCCAGCCGCTGGCCGGCTTGAGTTCGGTTCGCGAAAATCATGTTGTACCTCCTCTCGCCCCGCTGGTCCCCGCGGGGGATTCAGCAGCGTCGAAGTCAGTGCTACGGCTCGCCGGAAAAAGCCGCTCGCCGTTTGGTGGAGTCGTTCGATGTGGGGATGAAGCACGCCCCTGTCGGCAGGAAATTCACGGGCGTCAAGGGCCGCAGGAGCCATCCCCGGCGGCGTCCGACAAACCAGGACCCTCGTTATGGAGTCCCGGGCGCGCATCGCATTTCTCCTTCGTTCGCTTTTATTCGAACCCCTGGCGGCCGCTCCCGCAGTGACCAGAGTCACCCCAGCTTGTGACAAATACCGTCCGCTAACCTCCGCGCTTCTTGGCCCCAAGCCTTGTGCTCCTCGTCGTCCGGCGCCCTCGCAACTTTCTGGGGCAACCGTAGTACCTCTATGGTAACGTCCGACATGAATCGGCGCTGCCCCCAGGTCTATCACTCGGTCCTGCTCTGCTCTTCACTTCGCCGAATACGGCCTTCCTCGTTTCTCTGGCTAAGCCATTTAGAATGTGCACTTACAGAAATGTATCAAAAGACTGGACTTCAACTCTGTTTAGAATGAACACTTACGCGGAACCAGGGGGTACCTCTCTCGTTACCCCTTGCTTCGTTCCCCGCAGGCGCCTGGGCGGGCGTGCCGCGCCAGAGCCTTGGCGGAGGCGGGTACTCTTGTCCTCCCGCTTCCGCCGGTGCCACAATGAGAACCAGCCGGGAAACACTTTGCCCCTAACCGGTGTCTAATCTATGGAGCGGATACCGGGCCGCCGCAGAGTACTCCGGCGAATGGCCCGGCGAAGCTACGAGAATTCGGGCCAGTCTAGGCTGCAAGGTTCGCCGCGCAGGGTCGAACCGGAAAGGCCGGCATGTCCGAGTGGGTTAGCGCCCTCCCCTGGACCCAGGATGAGGCCGGATTGGTGTCGGAACTGCAGTCGGGTTCCGAGGCCGCCTTCGACTGGCTGGTCACGCACTATCACGCTCCGGTTTATAACCTGACGCTCGGCATGCTGGGCGACGTGTCGGATGCGGCCGATGCCACGCAGGAGGTTTTTCTGAAGGCTTTTCGAGGGATCCGGGGATTCCGCCAGGGCAGCTCGTTGAAGACCTGGCTCTATCGCATCGCCATTCGCGAAGCGCTCAACAAGAAGCGCTGGTTCAAGCGCCATCGCCGCAACGAAGTTTCGCTCGACGTCGAGCCCGGCGAAGGGCATGCGGCATTGCAGGTGGAAGACTCCGCCGGGACGCCTTTCGACCAGCTGGCCTCGCGCGAGATTCAAGGCGTCGTGCATTCCGCCCTGGCGGAAATTCCCGAGGCGTTTCGCAGCGCGGTAATCTTGCGCGATCTCGAAGGCATGAGCTACGAGGAAGTCGCGGAAGTGCTCGAGTGCGGCGTGGGCACCATCAAGTCGCGCATCCTCCGCGGACGCCGTGCGCTCAAGGAAGTTCTGGAGCCGGTCCTGACGGGGCGGCGCGAGCCTGCGAGCCGGAATTCGTTTCCTTCCGGCAAGGTCGCGCTGGGAATGCATCCGGTATATGCGCGCGCTGTCCCGGCGCGCGGTTCAGGCATTCTGAGAAGGTCCCTGCGGCGGGGTGCCGCTGGGGAGGGTAAGCCATGAAGTGCAATTCGGTTCAAAAACGTCTTGCGGGGTATCTCGACGGCGCTGTGCGCTCGTCCGAGCGCGCCCGCGTCCAGCAGCATCTGGATTCCTGCGCTGCCTGCCGTGAAGAGCTGCAGCGCTACCGCAAGCTTTCTCTGCTTCTTTCGCGGACGACTCCCGTGGCCCCGCCGCCGAATCTTGCGGTGAGGATCCGCGTGGCCGCGGCCCAGGAACGCGCGGCGCGGGAAACGTCCCGGCTGCGGGCGTGGTGGCAGCACCTCGGCGTGCGCTTCGAGAACGGGTATCGCCCACTGGCGCTGCCGGCCACCGGGGGCCTTTTCTCCGCCATGATCATTTTCATCGTCGCCCTGCAACTGATCGTGCCGGGCATCACCGTGCGTGCCGTGCAGAACGACGTGCCGGTCAAGTTCATGCAGCCTGCGGAGCTCGTTTCGCTCTCCGAGTACCCCATGGGCATCTCCGCGGAAAATGAAACCGAAATGGCCTTCCCGCACGGCCTGCTCGTGGACGTAACCGTGGATGGGCAGGGCCAGATGGTGGACTACGAGATTCTTTCCGGTCCAGACGGCCCAGACGTGCGCCGCCAGTTGAATCAGGTCCTGCTTTTCGCGCGCTTTCGACCGATGATGAGCTTCGGCCGCTACGTTCCCGGCGGGCACGTCCTGCTCACCTTCAGCGAAGTGCGCGTCCGCGGCTGAGCCGCGTTTCTCGCCGAAGATTCTCCTTGAGGAGAGCGCCCCCCAGGCGCGCCCGCCCTGTTTATGCGGCGACCTCCTGTGGCGCGCCGGTCGGCTCGATTGGCCCGCTTCCGGCCAGAGCTTCACCGCGTGTGCGCGTCAAGCCGCGGAACCAGGACATCCCGGGAAGCCTGCCGATCGTCGCGTCAATTCGCTCCGCAACTTTTTCGCCCGCAGCTTCGCCGAGCACGAAGCGGCTGATGAAGCTCACCTCCTCGTCGGGCTTCAATCCCGCGCCGACGGGCAGCCAGAACTTCTGCAGGATGAACCGCGCCAGCTTCTGCGCGTAAGGATGCTGGAGCTGCTGTTTGGCTTTGTTGTAGTAGAAAGAGAAGTGCCGCCTTTCGTCCTTCGCCAGGCGGCGCAGCATCTCCGCGAGAATGGGGTTCGCGGTGCGGCCTGCGAGCACGCCGTAGGCCTCGAGCGTGGTCAACTCCGAAATCGCGCCCCAGGTGAGGTAGACGCCGTGAAAGTGGCGCGTCATGCGGCAGAGCAGGGAAGCGCCGACGCCTTCCAGCCACTCGCGGAACGTTCCGTCGCCTTGCAGTTCGGCGCCGCGTTCCGGGACGAAGCTGAGCCCGCAGGCTTCCAGTAGCTTCTTGATGGTGCGGCCGTGAAAGAACTCCTCGTAAGCCCAGCAGCTCAGAAACGCGGTCGTTTCCGGGTCCCTGATGGCGCAGGTGGAAAGAATGCCCTTGAGGAAAACGATGGTGTGCGACTCGATGTCCATCATGTAGGTCAAGCAGCGCTTTTCGGCTTGGCTCAGCGGGTACATTGCCGCGCGTGAGAAATCGAGGTCGCTCACGTCCACCTTTTTGGAATGGGTGAGGTACTTCTCGATGTCGAATTGCACTTCCATGGCCGGATGATCCCTCCTTTTGTGGGTTCATCCGTACATACGTGCCCTGCCGCGTTTTGGATGAGCGGGGCCCCGGGCCGCGAAGCGGCTGGTCTCATTTCCTGGTGAGCTGATGATCCCCTGCACGCGGGCCGGGAGCGAGTTGCCAGCCGGACGAAAGCGTCAGCTTCCA
>DASPOW010000219.1:0-3600 GCA_035625855.1 Candidatus Methylomirabilota bacterium
CGTGCCGGTCAAGGCGCGCGAAGAATGAGGGCTTCAGCCCCTTAGGTTCGCGGCTGCCAGCCCGGCAACACCTATGAAATGGTCTTTGTGAAAGTCTTGAGGAATTGTAAAGGAAAGACCCGCCCTGATCTCGCAAAACGAGTCGGCCAGACAGGGCACGAGAGTGCACCGACCAAGGAACAGTCACTCCACAAGGCCCTGTCCGGCAGGCGGTACCCAGTGTTTGCCCTGTGTCCTCTGTGGTTGGTGTTTTTTCCCGGAAGCGCCGGGACCCGGCGCTAGTTTTTCGAGCTTCAACCGGCCTGGAAATCGCGCACATTCTCGCCCGGCTTAAAGATCGCCGCCGGAGCGATCCTTCCCGACTCCGCCATCCGGCGGCTGATCTCCTCGATATCGGCTCTTACCCATCCCACGCTCGAAACCTCGATCCCGCCATCCTCGGCGATCCAGAAAAGAGTGGGCACGTTCGTCAGCCCGTAAGCGTTCGACACCGGATAGCTGCGCGTATCGTCAAGCACCACCGGAAACGTCACGCCAAATTCCTTGTTGAAGGCTGCCGTATCCTTGGCGTCGTTCTGCGAAACGCCGATCAGCCGGTGCCCCTTCTGCCGGTACGCCTTGTGCAGCCGCTCCAGAAACGGGAACGCATACTGGCAGACAGGACACGAAACCTTGAAAAAGGCCAGCACAACAGCCCCGTCGGTAAGCGCCTCGTTGAGAGAAAAGGGCTTGCCGTCCAGAGTTTTCAGTTCGAACTGGGGAGCTTTCTTTCCGGTCGCGAGCGCTGTCATCGGTCTCTCCTCTTCAGTGACTCTATTTTATTCGATCGTTGAGAAGGCGAGGCGGCTCACTGTGGCAACCGATGCGGCCGGAGTCACCAGATTCAACGAGACGCCAACGTCGAAGATTGCGTCATGATGCTCTACCGACGCCCTTCAACAATCCCGGCGTCCGCAGGATTTTCCTTGTAAGCCCGGTCAGCGCCATTGCCGGTAGACTCTTCAGCGTAACCCACTCCCCATGCGAATTGTCTGGAGCCGCCGCACGCCAAATTCGAACGGTGTAGTTGGTCACTGTGATCGAATGGCGAACGCTGAGAAAGGGCTTAGCATGATCACGCGGAGGCCGAATCTCCGGCAGTTCCCACATCCCGGCCATGAGCCGCGCATCGCGCGGACGCTGCACCAGAAACACCGCTCCGCCCCGGCCGTTTTCTGATCGAAGATCGAGCGCGTAGTGAATCTCTCGCTTCTTCTGCGGCGGCGTCTTCACTCCGCCGGCCATCTCCCCGCGCGTCGCACACAACTCCACTACCGGACATGTCAAGCACCCCGGCGCTCGCGGCGTGCAAACGGTCGCTCCCAGCTCCATCATGGCCTGATTGAAATCCCCTGGCCGCGCCCGATCCAGCAAGCCATCCGCCGCCGCCCACAACCCTTCGCCCGCCAGCCTCTGACCCGAAACCCGCTGCAGCACCCGCTCGACATTGCCGTCCACCACCGCGACCGGCTCGCCGAACGCAATGCTGGCAATCGCCGCCGCGGTGTATCGGCCAACACCCGACAAAGCCCGCCATCCTTCAGCGTTCTCCGGGAATTTCCCGCCCAAATCTCGCACCACGACCTTCGCTGCGGCGTGCAGCATGCGCGCCCGCCGGTAGTATCCGAGCCCGCTCCAGGCCGCCAGCACTGATGTCTCCCGCGCCGCCGCCAGCTTCTCCACCGTCGGAAAACGCCGCAGAAACTCGTGATAATGCTCAATCACCGCCGCCACGCGCGTCTGCTGCAGCATGATCTCCGACACCCAGACGCGATACGGATCCCGGTCCGCCCGCCACGGCAGATCGCGCGCATGCTCGTCGTACCACGCCAGCAACTTCCCGCGAAACTCCGCCGCGCGCAGAGGTGCCTGTTTGATTTGTTCCGGATTCATCATCGAAGCCGAAATTCTACCGCAGCGAATCGCACTTCCGACCTACGGACCAGTCGCCAAGAACCACCAGCATCAGCCACGCCGCCATTGACCGCGCGCCCCCGCCACGAAATAATAGTGGGGCCTGGCATCCGCAACATCCGCGTGAGTCGATTCACGCCCGTTCGTCGCGAGGAGCACCATGAACGACTTCAACCGCAAGGTGGAAGACGCGTCCGCGCGTGTCGGCAAGAGCATCAGCGACGCCGCCGAGCGTCTGGAAAAGGAAATTCCCGAATTCATCAAGTACCTGAACGAAGAAGTTGTCCCGGCCGTGCGCACGCACTCCACCAAGGCGCTGCGCGTGGCTTCGCAGAAGCTCGCCGAATTCGCCGACTACATGGAGCAGCATCCTCAGAAGTAGAAAGCAGCATCTCACTTGGGCCCCGCCGTACCCGTCGTCGCAGACACTTCGCCAACGTCGTCATGTTGCTGATCCTGCTGCTTACGTTGTTGCTCTCGGCCTGCAGTCATCCCAAGCAGGCGCGCGTGGAGGTTCCGCCGCCCCCGCCGCCGGCGTCAACATCGACGACCGCAGAGTTGTCTCCACCGCCCGCCGCGAACATTCCGGCCCGGCCAACAACTCGCGTGCCCGCGGAACCCAGGATTGACGTCGATCTCGCCGAACCCACTCTCCCCGCCGACACGAAGCCGCTTGTCACCGAAACCGGGCTGGCCAGCTGGTACGGCCCTCCCTATCACAATCGCCGCGGATCGAACGGCGAGGTCTACAACATGCACGCCATGACCGCCGCGCACCGCACCTTTCCGCTGGGGTCGATCGTGCGCGTGACCAATGTCAAGACCGGCCACGCGGCGCTGGTGCGCATCACCGACCGTGGGCCGTTCATTCCCGGACGCGTGGTCGATCTCTCGCTCGCCGCCGCGCGCAAGGTGGACGTCGTACAGCCCGGCGTCGCCGAAGTGAAAGTCGAACTGATGCAGGCCGGCGCCCCGCTCGACTCCGCCGGAAAGTGGGCCGTGCAGATCGGCGGCTTCCCTGACGAGAAATCGGCATCCAAACTCGCCGACCATCTCACTCGCCGCTACCACACGGCCAAGGTCCTGCGTTTCGCCAGTCCCGCTGGGGATTGGTGGATCCGCGTCCGCGTCCTCGACGACGACCATGAGCGCGCCCAGCAACTCGCCGCCGAAACCTCGACTCCTGAAGGCGCGGTCTTCCTGGTGCGGTTAGACTAAGTAGTCCCGACCCGGTGGATTCCCGTTGGCAAAACTCGGAAGCCGGCATTGCGATTCTCTCAGCGCCCTTTGCGGCCGTTCCTTCGAGAACTTTGCGGTAAAAGGACTAGTCGCAAAGGTCGCGAAGAAGAGCCGCAAAGAGCGCAAAGAAGAGCCGCTGGGGCATAACCTGGCGGTGATTCCGCGAACACCGAGGAAAGCACAGGGCTCCAACCGAGTTGCCGGACGCCAGGAATCCCGTGGAAGAGCGGCCCTTTAGGGCCGCCTAAAGGGCAAGAAACCGACGCCCTTCAGGGCGGGCGGTCGCGTTCGTCACTATTGCCAGGAACGCGTGCTTAGCCAGCGACGGATTGAGAATTCACTACCGGGCACCGCGCCCAATGTCCCGCCGCCACTTCGACCAACGGCGGCAACGCCCGCGCGCACTCC
>DASPOW010000220.1:0-10547 GCA_035625855.1 Candidatus Methylomirabilota bacterium
TGCTGACTGGTTCCCTCGTCGCGGCTGTACCCAGGTCTGCCTGCGAGTCGGCCAGCGTCTCAACCACCGCCGCGTTCAGTTCCTCGTGCGCGCCTGAGCGAACGCCGCGCAATTTCCGCTGCGCGGTCTTTTCCATCTGTCCGCGCAGTTCGCGTTCCTTCACCGCCTCAACCACACGAGCCACGTTCTCTTCGAAGCGTTTCTGCATCTCAGCGAACTTCCGCTCCAGCTCGGCGATGCGGCGCTGTTGCCGCTCCGCCCATTCCGTGCGCAGCTTCCTGCGCTCCTCGTCCAGCGCGCGCCGCTCCTCGCCCATCTGGCGATGCAACCGGTCGAGCTCATCGCGGCTGCGATGCAGATACGCAATCAGGTCGGCTGCTTCGCGGGCCTCCGGAGCGAGCAGCGCGCGGGCTCGCTCGATGATTTGCGAGGCGAATCCGAGCCTCTGCGCGATGGAGATGCCGCTCGAGCCCCCCGGCACGCCGAGCATCAGCCTGTAGGTCGGGCGCAGGTTCGCTTCGTCGAACTCGACGGCGGCGTTCACCACTCCCGGCGTCACTGCGGCATAGGTCTTCAGCCGGTCATGGTGCGTCGTCGCCAGGACAAGGCATTTTTTCGCGCGGAATTCCTCGAGCAGCGCCACGGCCAGCGCCGCGCCTTCTTCCGGCGCCGTCCCGGTGCCCATTTCATCCGCCAGGACCAGCGACCGCGGCGTCGCCACAGCCAGTATCGCTTTCAGGTTCAGCATGTGCGCCGAAAAGGTGGACAGGTCCGCCGCGATGGACTGCTCGTCGCCGATGTCCGCAAGCACGCGATCGAACAGCGGAACCGCCGCCCGTTGCGCCGCAACGGGGATTCCGGCCTGCGCCGCAAGCGCCGCCAGGCCGACGGTCTTCAGCGCAACCGTCTTCCCTCCCGTGTTGGGCCCGCTGATCACCAGTACGCGGTCTACGCCGCCCAGCACCAGCGTCATGGGCACAACCGCCCGCCCTTCGCGCCGGAGCTTGTCCTCCAGCACGGGGTGTCTCGCGCCATCGAGGCGAAGTTCGCCCGTGTCCGACAATTCCGGGATCGGCGCGTCAAATTCACGTGCGAAGCGCGCCCGCGCGAACACGCTGTCGAGTTCCGCAATGGTTTCCCCCGCACCCTGCAGCTCGGCGAGCCGCAACTGCAGCCGCCGCGTCAGGTCCTGCAGGATGCGCGTAATCTCCGCGGCTTCTTCTTCCGCAAACTGCACAAGCTGGTTGTTCGCTTCGAGCGCTTCGAGCGGCTCCAGGAAAAACGTCTGCCCGCTGGCGCTTGAACCGTGTACCACGCCGGGTATGCTGCGGCGATTCTCCGCCCGGACCGGGATCACAAAGCGGTCGTTGCGCAGCGTAACGTAATCTTCGCCGCCCTCCGCTCCGCGCGAGCGCAGAATCTGCTTCAGCAGTTTCTGGATGGACTCGCGAGTTTGCGTGATACTGCCGCGAATCCGCCTCAGCGCGTGCGAAGCGTCGTCGCTGATTTCGCCGTTCGGCAGCACGCACTTGCGGATTCCCGCGAGCAGCTCGCGAAAATCGCCGGTTGCCCCGGCGCGCGACGCAAGCCGCGTAAACTTCTCGCTCTCCTCGCGGAACTGCTCCTTCAGCCACGCCGCGGTTTCCAGCAGCGACGCGGCGTCCAGCAGTTGCGCCGGGTCGAGTATCGCGGCTTGTGCCGCTTCGGCAGAAGCATCTTCCGGCGCAAGCCTGGCGAGCCACTCCACGGGATCGGCTAGCGCGCCGAACCCGAGTTCCCGGCCCGCCCGCAGCCACTCGACCGCTTCGCGAATGAGCGCGAACGCCGCGTCGAGCGCCTCCCGAGGCGTTCCCGGCGCGAGCGCGTCCACCGCGCGCCGACCCGGAGCGCACGTCGTCCGCCGCCGCAGCAGTTCGCGCAGCGCGTCGAATTCCAGAATCGCTTCCGCCGTCCGGCTCATTTCCCTTTCAACCTCGCGGCCAGAAACTCCGCCGCCGCGCGAGGGTCGGCTGCGGGGTGAACGAGGTCGCCGTTCGCCTCGCCCCAGTTGGAAGCATGCCCGCGCTCCACTTCGCGCACCCGCCCCAGAATCGGCTGCCAGAATTCGCCGAGCACTACCAGGGGTTTGCCCGTAATCACCGCTTTGTTCAGCATTTCCCAGACGACGGCCAGCTCCACGAGCGTTCCTGTGCCGCCCCGGCACGCGATATACCCGTGCCCCCGCCGGATCAACTCAAAAAGCCGGTCCTGCCAGGTCCTGACGCGGACCTCTTGCTCCACCCAGCGGTTCGCCCTTGAGCTGAAGAACTCCGCCGTCACGGCGAGCGTCTGTCCGCCTGCTTCTCTTGCGCCGCGCGAGACGCCCTCCATCACGCCGCCATAACCGCCGGTGCAGACCACGAATCCCCTGCCCGCGAGTTCGCCGCCCAGGCGCCGCGCCTCAGCGTATTCCGAGTCGCCTTCCCCCGGCCGGGAACTGCCGAACACGGTGATCGTCAGAGCTTCTTTCTTCATTTCCCGTTTACCGCGAACCGCAATCCCCCGAACTCCTCAACCATTGCGAGGCACAGCTCGTCGACCGCCGCGGTCGCTTCCGCGCCGCGAACGCCGAGATTGTTGGACAGGATCGAGAAAACCAGCCGGCGCTGCCCCGGTAGCTCGACATAACCGGAGAGCGTCCGCACGTGCTCCACCGACCCGCTCTTCGCGCGGATCCGGCTTCCGGCCGGAGTGTTTTTCATTCGGTCGGTAAGCGTGCCGTCCATCGCCGAAAGCGGCAGCGACAGGTAGAACGCCTCGAACCACGGCTGCCGCCGCGCATAGTTCAGCAGCGTCACCACCGCGCGCGGCGTAATCAAGTCCCGCCGCGAGAGCCCTGAGCCGTCCGTTTGCTGGACGTCGTCCGGCGCGATCCCCGCTTCCGCATAGAAATCGCCCGCGAACTTCATCAGGTCTTCCGGCGTGCTCCAGATTCCTTTTTGCCGCGCCGCCGCCCGCAAAAGCATTTCCGTGTGCAGGTTTTCGCTTAGCTTGTTGGCCATTTTCACGGCCTCGCTGAGCGGTGGCGAAAGATGCTCCGCCAGTACGGTCGCTTCGTCCGCGGCAGCCGGGGGTTCGTGCTGGGCGCGGGCAACGCCCGACACGCGGACTCCGCTTTCCTGCAGAAGGCGCTTCAGCAAAGTCGCGGCGTGCTCCGCGGGTTCCTCGATTGCCAACACGAGCTTGCGCGGCTCGCTTTTCGCAGGAATCGTTCCCCGCAGCACAACCAGGGGCGCGCCCGGCTCGCGCGTCAGCGTCAGGTCCGGCTTGGCACCCGCCGGCGAAGTAACAACATCCGCACGCACTGCGAATTCCGCCGTCCACGGAGCGACGGAAAACGTCGCCGTGTCTCCCTCTTTCTGGCCCGGCGCTAAGGTCACTATCACCGTGTTGTCGTTGACCGCGATCGCCGAAACCGCCGCGCCGTATGACCACACCATGTCGTCCACAGCCCAGCCCGAAGGGTACCGCTCGCGGGGGAAGTAGCTGTCGTCAGCAACGATGTCGCCGGAGATCTCTTTCACTCCCTTTGAGACGACACTTTCGACGAGTTCGGCCAGTGCTTTCTCCGGCGGCCCCTCGAACTCTTCTTTCAACTCGTAGGGAAACTTGCGGTTCGAGAGGTTCGGGTCGCCGCGTCCCACCAGAACCAGGTCGCCCGTGAGTTTGCCGCCGGCGGATATAGTCCCACGTGTTTCCAGGGTCGTGCGGAACCGGAAATCCTTTCCAAGGCGGGACAGCGCCAGCGCGGTTGTAAACAATTTCAGGTTCGACGCGGGAACAAAATACTTGTCCGCGTTCACGGAGTAGAGCGTCTCGCCGGAGTCCGCATCGACGATCAGGACACCCCATTCCGCCTTGTCCGCCGAGGCACCTGAAAGCACCTCTTGGGCCCGTGCGGCGAACCGTCCTGCCGCGTGCGACCCGTCCTGCGCCAGAGCCGCGCTCGCGGCCCCGCTCATCAGAACAGCGGCCAGCGTCACCCGCAGCGTCTTCTTCAGCTCCCTCATGGTTTGCCGGTTGTTCCTTCCCAGCGGCCTTCTTTCAAGATTATAGTTCACGCGTCCCGCAACTTAGCGGGCCTAAATGGTCCCCTCATTGCGCCCGGCTCGTGAAACGGCCTATCATTACCCTGCCCAGAATCTCTCACGAGGTGAACTGTGACGAAACGCCTGATGTCGCTTTTCGCGGCCCTGATTCTCATCGCCCTGCCTATCGCCGCTGACAAGGAAACCGACCGGCTCGAAAACTGTGGCACGGTCTTGAAGGAAATTCTCAATATTCCCGACGACATTCCCGAGGATCTCCTCAACAAGGCCGAATGCGTCGTCGTGTATCCGTCGGTCATCAAGGGTGCAATCGGCATCGGCGGCAACTACGGCCGCGGTGCCATGACCTGCCGCACCGGCGAGCATTTCACCGGCCCGTGGGGCGCCCCCACGATGATGGCCCTCGAAGGCGCCAGCATCGGGTTTCAGCTGGGCGGCCAGGCCACCGATTTCGTGATTCTGGTGATGAACCCGCGCGGTGCCACCGCCATCCTCAAGAGCAAGGTCAAGCTCGGCGCGGACGCTTCCGCGGCCGCCGGTCCCAAGGGCCGCGATGCCGAGGCTGCCACCGACGTTACCCTGCGCGCCGAGATGCTCACGTACTCGCGCGCTCGCGGGCTCTTTGCCGGCATTTCGCTCGAGGGTTCTACCATCCGCCCGGACGGCGGCGCCAACGAGAAACTCTACGGCAAGAAACTCTCTGCGATCGATATCGTGCGCCGAGGCGTCGTCGGTGTGCCTCCGGCGGCCCAGCAGCTCATCGCCATCCTCAACCAGAAGTCTCCGAAGAACACTTCGGACCCGAAGTCGCTGAAGTAGTTTCTGGCCCCGGCGGGGTCCTTCCGCTCCGAAACAGAAGGCCCCGTGCTCAAGGCTCGTTTCTTTGAAGCCGTTGCGAAACCGCGCGAATCGTCCTACGCTGTGCCGTCCGTTCCACGGAGAATCCGCCGGATGATTCGCAGAGAATCGCTTAGCCTCGCTCTGCTCGCGTTTCTCCTTTTCGTGGCTGCGCTGTGCGTCGCGGCCAACCGGCCGCCCTCCCCGCAAGGAGCTTCCGCACCCGCCGCGGATTTTTCCGCCGAGCGCGCCATGACTCATGTCTTCGGCATCGCCCAACGGCCGCATCCCACGGGCACCGCCGACCACGACCGCGCGCGAGACTACGTCATCGCCGAATTCACACGTCTCGGGGTGACTCCGCAGGTCCAGCGGGCCACGGGCATCGCGCGGCGCTACCAGGTGGCCGGCTCCATCGAAAACATCGTCGCGCGGCTCTCCGGCACAAGCGGCCGCAGCGACGCCGTCCTCCTTGCCGCGCACTACGACTCTGTCGCCGCCGGCCCCGGAGCGGGCGACGACGCTTCTGGCGTTGCCACTCTCCTCGAGACCCTCCGCGCGCTCCGCGCCGGCCCGCCGCTCCAGAACGACGTCATCTTCCTGGTTACCGACGGCGAAGAGGACGGCCTCCTTGGCGCTTCCGCCTTCGTCGCCGAACATCCCTGGATGCGCGACGTTCGCTTGGCTCTCAATTTCGAAGCCCGCGGCAATTCCGGGGCCTCGCAAATGTTTGAAACCACCTCCGGCAACGGCGCCCTGATCGACGTGCTGGCCGGGTCCGTACCGCACCTCAGCGCATCCTCACTCAGCTACGAAATCTACAAACGCATGCCCAACGACACCGACATGAGCGTCTTCCGCGGCACCCCCGCCGCGTTTCTCAACTTCGGCTTCATCGGCCACTGGGAGGCTTATCACTCGCCCCTCGACGCGCCGCAGAATCTCAACCGCGGCAGCCTCCAGCAGCATGGCGACTCGGCCCTGGCTCTCGCACGCGCTTTTGGAAACGCCGACCTTTCCCGCCTCGGCGGCGGAGACGCGGTGTACTTCAGCGTGTTGAACCGCTGGTTCGTTCACTACCCGCGCCGCTGGGTCTGGCCTCTCGCGGGCCTCTTGCTTCTCCTTTCGCTGGCTGCCTCGCTCTACGCCGGAGGCGCGGGAGACGCCACGGCTCGCGGAATCGCTCTGGGACTTCTGGCGAACATGGTGGGTGGCGCGTTCCTTTGCCTTGCCGGCTACGGCGTCGTCGCCCTTCTGAACTGGCTGCACCTTCGCAAGCTCCAGGACGGCAATGTCCTCCAGAATTCCTTCTACTTCCTCGGCCTTTGCGCTCTTCTCAGCGTCCTTTGGCTCGTAGGTTTCCGGCTCCTCCGGAAAAAGCTCACTGCGGGCAGCCTCATTCTCGGCGGAGCGTTCTTGCTGTGCCTCTTGGCAGTCGCCGCCGCCTACTGGATGCCCGGCGCCGGCTATGTCCTCGTGTGGCCGGCCGCCGCCCTGGTCCTGGGGACTCTTGTCGTTTCGCCCCCGCGTGCAGAAGCCCCTTCGCTCGCGCATGCCATCGTGATCGGGCTGCTTTCTCTCCCTGCGCTGCTCGTTCTGGTTCCGCTGCTCCAGGGATTCTTTGAAGCGTTGGGCCTTTCCACTATCGGAGGGCCGGTGATCGGCCTGGCGTTGGCCATTCTGTTCCTCTCGCTGGCGCCGGCCATTGAGCTCGTTCTCGCGCCGCGTCCTTTCCTCGTTCCGATCGGCTTTCTGGCTTTGACCACTCTCTTCGCCATCTGGGGAGTCGTCTCCGCTCCGTACAGCGGTGCTCATCCCAAGCCAAGCATCATGCTCTACGCCCTGGACACCGACTCCGGCAAAGCCCTGTGGGCCAGCAGCGCCGCCCGCCCCGACGCCTGGATTACGCAATTCCTCGGGACAGCTCCGGCTCGCGGCCCCCTTCCCGCGTTCCTGCCGCCATGGTTTCCGGCGCAATTTCTTCAGCATGAGGCGCCGGTCGTTTCTCTCGCGCCGCCCGAGGCGCAGCTGGTCTCCTCGGCTCCATCCCCGGACGCTCGCGTCCTCACCATGAGAATCAGTTCTCCGCGGCACGCGCGCGTCTTGTTTCTCACCGCTCCTGAGAACGAAATCCTCGAATCCTGGCTTAACGGAAGCAAACTCGGCAGTCCACAGCAGCAGCCGCCCCCCGCGGGCCGCTGGGTCCTCGGCTACGTCAATATCCCCGCCGAAGGCATCGAGTTGAAGCTCCTGGTGAAAGGTGCAGGCTCGCTGAAGCTCGTCGCCGTGGACCGCGCCTCCGGCCTTCCCGAGATCCCCGGCCAGCCGCTCCCGCCGCGCCCCGCGGACTCCATGCCCGTCCACTCCGGCGACGCGACCCTGGTCCGCCACACTTTTGTCTTTTAGCCCCGCGGCGGTTATTCTTGCCCTCTTCCATGGCGCGAGCGAAAGCTGTGTCCTGTCCCATTTGTGAGAAGCGGAAGCCCGAGCGTTTCTGCCCGGCGAAGGGCGAGAAAATCTGCGCGGTCTGCTGCGGCCGCGAACGGGAAGTCACCATCTCCTGCACGCCCGATTGTGCCTACCTGCTTGCCGCCCATCGCTACGAGCAGAAACATCCGCGGCGCGTCCCGGCGGATACGCCCCTGCTTGACGTGCAGTTCTCCTCGGACATCGTTCACACCCGCCAGCCGCTCCTCGCCGGCATGGCCTTCGCCGTCGCGAAGTTCGCTTCGGCCCAGTCGCAGATGAGCGACCCGGACGTTCTCGCCGCGATTCAGGCGCTCGCCGAAACCTACCGCACGCTCAGCACCGGCATTTACTACGAAAAGCCGCCGGACTCGCCCGCTCCCCGCGCGCTCTATGCCGAGCTTGCGCAGTTTCTCGCGGAAGCCAGACGCACGCCTGGTCAACACCCGGCCTCGGTCCCCGTCAAGGACTCCGACATCTTTGCTTTGCTTGTTTTTCTGTATCGGATGGGACTTTTTCACTCCAACGGCCGGCCCCGCTCCCGCCGATTCATCGAATTCCTCCGCGGGCAATTCCCCCAGGCACCCGAGCTCCGCCGCGAAGAGTCTCGCATCATCGTTCCCTGAGGCCGGCCGCGCTCATCCGGTCGCGCAGGACCGCAGTCTTTCGCTGATTCCCTCTCCCGAAAGCCCGAGCGTCATCTGCGCGCACGGCATTTGCTGCTTCAGTTCGTCCCAGGGCCGCGCTTGGAAGGCGTACTTTTTCTGCAGCGCCTTTACCCGCTCCGACACGATTTTCCGGTAAGCTTCCGGCGGGTAGGCGTCCCGCTCATACCACTTCGCGTACCCCTCCGCGAGCCGGGGAAACTTCTCCCGCAGGAATGGCATGAATTTCTTCTTCGACGACGGCATCAGAAACAGCACGCCGGCGGCGTACCACAGCGCGCCTGCTTCCCGCGCCGCTGCCGCCACGCTTTCCATTTCTTCCGCGCTGTCGTTGATTCCCGGCAGCACCGGGGCTGAGAAAACTCCCACGCTCAGTCCCGCTTCCCGCAGCGTCTTCACGGCGCCGATGCGCAAGTCCGGGCGGGGCGCCCGCGGCTCGAGCAGCCTGGCCAGCCGCGCCCTCATCGTCGTCACCGACAGTTGAATCGACAGCGTCGAGCGTTCCGCAATCCTCTGCAGCACGTCGACGTCGCGCACGATGTGATTCGACTTGGTGATGATCGAAACCCTCAGCCCCCGGCGGCGCGCCAGTTCCTCCAGGCACGCCCGCGTCACGCCGAATTCGTTTTCCGCCGGCTGGTACGGGTCCGTCGCCGACCCGATGGCGATATGTTCCGGCGCCCCGTCCGGCCGGAACGAGTATTTGCGTTTGATGTCCCGCGCCAACAGCACGTCCGGCCGCTGCTTCACGAAAATCTTCCGTTCGAACTCCCGCCCGTCGATCTCCATGTACTCGTGCGTGTAGCGCGCGTAGCAGTAGTGGCACCCGAATTCGCAGCCCCGGTAGGGATTGATCGTCCACTCAAACGGCACACGGTTCGATTCGCACCGGTTCAGCATCGACCGCACCGGCAGCGCAAAGTATTGAGGACGCTCCTCGGATTTCCTCCGCGTTTCCGCGGGCGGAGAAGAGGCGGCGAGGCGGGCGATGCCGACCAGGGCGGCGGGCGCCGTCCGGCCGCGGCCGTCGTGGGCGTGGGGTCCGCACGACGTATCCGTTGGCATCGGGGGGCAATCCGTGCCGGCCGGTAAGCTCCCGCCGGGGCCGGTCATGACGCGGGCAACGTCTCCGGCCCTGGGCTCTGGGTCTGTCGCGTTTCTCAGGTCAGAAAAGAGGGTTGGTTCGGGGACAACAACGGGGCGGCGCCCGGCGCGAGCGTCGGACACCTCGGTTGCAAGGACTGGCGACATGACCCACCTCGTAGCTCCGGACCATATTCGCTTTTTCTTCGCCACATGTCAAGAGGTATTTGCTTTTTATTCGCCTGTGCCGCGATCGCTCCACGGTTCCAGCCAGTAATCGAGCGACAGCCACAGACTGTAAGCATGCCGCATCAACAGCAGCGAAACACCGACCCCAAATCCCATCCAGCCGAAGAGCGCACTTGTCGTATGCAGAATCGCCTCCCACCGCAGCGCCAGCGTCGCCAGGTACGCCGCCAGGACCACCGCCGCCGTGAAGCCGTAATTTAGAATCATCGCTCCCAGGAAATAGCCCGATTCCCGGTAATATGGGAGCTTGCACGCCGGGCACTCCCGTCGCATCTCGAGCCACCCCCGGAACAGCCGCCCCTTCCCGCAACGAGGGCACCGAAGAGCGAAACCCGTCCCCAGCGCCTCGCGAATCGGCGGCCTTTTCATGCGCTCGACCCCGGCCGCGTTGGCTGATTCGCGGCCTGGCCTCGACTCGCCGAAAACGCCCAGCCTGCCACGCGCCTATACTGGTGCATGGCTACAACGCCTCCTCCACCGGCCGCACCGCGCCAGGTCGGAATCCTCATCCTCGACGACGACCCGGCCAGCCAGACCGCCCTTCGCCAGATTCTCGACGCCGAAGGCTGGCGCGTCCGCATTGTTCCCGACAACCGCGCGCTGCTCTCCGAGCTTGCCACCGGGGAATGGGCTCTCGTCGTCGCCAATATCGCCCTCACCGGTGTCGATACGCCCGCCTTTCTCACCCTGAAGGAGCTTTCCGGGGTCTCTCCCGAGGAGGGCGGCCGCGTTCGGGTCCTCTTCCTCCTTCCGGAGCTTTCCGGCAGCGCCTGGGTCAGCGCCGTTGACCAGCACCGCCTCCCGTCCGTCGCCCGGCCCTTCAACCTGCACGACTTCCTTGAAAAAGTGAGCGATTTGCTGGTCGAAATCAAAGCCATCGAAGCCCCTCTCCGCCTGGTCCGTTACGAATTCGGCGAAATCCGCAAACGCAAGAAGAAGAGTACCCGCGAAACCTCCATGTTCGCATCCCGCGAAGGCTACTCCTACAGCGACGAAGAACTCGCCGAATACGAGCGCCAGGAGGAGCAGTCCTCCGGCCAGCGCAAGAAGAAGCAAAAACCCCTCACCGACCTCGGCCGCCCCATTCGCTAAGCCTTCCCCGAAATCCCTGCAAGAAATTCCACCTCCTCCGTTCTAACCCCGAGCGGAACTCCAGCCG
>DASPOW010000221.1:0-7172 GCA_035625855.1 Candidatus Methylomirabilota bacterium
CTCCCGCCGGTGCGTCGGAGCCGCTCGTCACAGCCGTGGTTTGGACACGCGGGGAGCTCGCGGACGCCTGGCTGCCCTTTCTCCAGCGCCAGCGAAAGGGCCTGACCCGCGCAGCCCTCGACAAGGATCTTGAAGTCGCCGATCCGATTATCACCGCGGCCACGCCGGGAGGAACCACGGTCCCCGCGCAAGCTCTTTGGGTGGCTCTGGCGCATAGTTCCGGTGAAGATGAGCTTGGCCTGGGGACTGTCGTTCGTTTCGCGCCTGCAGCAAAGCAGGCCCAGGTCTTTCATCCGCCTTTGCTGGCCAATTGCGACATCACCCATCTCCTTTCCTTCGACAACGACACCTTTCTGCTGGGAACGCGCCTCGCGTACAACCGCGCGGTTTACCCCTGCGTTGGGCTGGCATCACTGCAAGCCCGAACCGGCCAAACGGAAAGCATTTCTTTGCCGGGTCCCTGGCCCTCTCCTCCGATGGTCACTGCCTTGGGAAGCAGCGATCGCGTCTGGGTCGCAACGGATTCGGCCATCTGTGGGGGAGCACCTGGAGGATGGCTTTGCTGGCGCATCGTTCCTGCGGTCACGCTTACATCCGCAATGACGGTTTACAACAAGCCGGGAGAAAAAGCGGGCGCCGAGCTGAAGCCCGGCGAATACGAAGTCCTCTGGGCCAACCAGGGCTTTCTGGAAATCGCCACGAAGGATTCCTACGACGCGTGGCTCGCCGCCGACGATTACGCCGAAGCTGCCGCGCGCAACTTCGACGTGGAGCCTTGGAAACTGCTGAATACCGCGACGGGAATTTCGCCGATTCGCCCGCTCACCAAACCCGGTGGCGATGCCCTGGAAGGCACGCTGGCATTTCGCGCGCGGCTCGAAAAGCTCGAAACTCCGCCCGGAACGCCTCCGGGATGGGTGAAAGTGCGCATCCACGCGGGATGGATTGAGCGCGGCGCGCTCCAAGTCACGCCCGGAATGGTCCCGTTGCCGAACAAATAAGCGGCTGGGCGCGTCGTGCGCTTTCTCAGTGCTGCGCCAGCACTTCCTCAAAGAATTTCAGCGCGCGCGGATCGCTGGACTGCCCCAGCCAAAACATCGCCTGTTTCCGCACGGAGGGATTCTTGTTTGTCCGCGCCACCTCGATCAGCTTCGGCACGCCTTCGTCTCCCGGCAACTGGCTCAGCGCGAAGACCGCCTGCTTCTTCACGCCCGTGTCCGGATCGTCCTCGATCGCCCCGCTGATCGCGCGCGCCGCTTTTTGTCCCGCTTTCTGCGCTAGCCAGAAGAGCGCCTGGCCGCGCACATGGCTGCTCTCGTCCTGGTGCGCCATGCGAATCATCTCGTCGACCGCTTCGGGTTCCTTGCTCACGGAAAGGGCAAAGACGACCTGGTCGCGGACGTGTGGGCTGGGATCGCTCTTCGCCATGCGCTTCAGCACCGCAAACCCCGGCTTTCCGCGCGACGCGCCCAGCCAGAAGGACGTTTGGCGCCGCAGCTTTTCCGGATTTTCCGGAGCGGTGAACGATTCCAGCGCGCGGTCCGCAGCGGAGTCCGCGTGCAGCGCGATGGCGGTCAGCGCTTCGTTGCCGACTCCTCGCTCCTCGCCGTCGGAACCCGCCGCGCCGCGCACAAAGCTCTCCAGCAGCGCGACGCTTTCGGCGGCCTTCACTCCCGTGAGCCACACGAGCGTCAACCCGCCCGCGTCGAGTGTGCAGTTCTCCGCGGCGAGGCGGATTCTCCCGACGCGCTTGTTTTCCACGCGATAGAGCACCAGGAGCAGCGATGGTCCTTCGAGGCGCACCGTCGCATCATCGCCGTCCGACGTCGTGACGCCGCCGTCCTCTCTTTCCAGGCGGCAGCGCCCGCAGTCGCGCCAGTCTTCCCGCCGGCCCGAGGTGTAGTGCTCGCAGCAGATGGCGTGTTGGTTCCGTTGGGCTTCGACCGCGTAGCCGATCCAGCGCGGGCCCTGCGTGCCCTGAGCCAGGGAATCGAATTCCTGCGCAAGCGGCCCGCTCAGCGCCCGCTTCTCGACCTTAGCGTTTGTCGTCCTTACGCTGTCCGCGCTTGCTTGCGCCTTCGCGGGGAGCGCCGCGAGCGCCAGTCCGAAAGCCAGGGCGAAAGCCCCCACCGCCGTTCTTGCTTTCATGAACCACCTCATTTATTGAGCAGTTCCATCAGGTAATCCGTCGCGTCCTTCGAACCCATCAGGGAAAGCTTCTGCACAGCCTCCTTCTTCAAACCGGGATCTTTTTCCGCCCGTGCCACGGCGATCAGCGCTTTCGCGTTTCCCTGCAAAAAGAACGCGTTCAGCACCTCCCGCCGCACCTGGTAGTCGGTCTCTTTCGCGTAGATGGATTGCAGCGCTTGCGCGGTCCGCTCCGAGCCCATCAGGCCGAGCTTCTGGATGGCCGTCCGGCGCAGCTCAGGGTCCTTCTCCGATTGCGCGACCTCGCCCATTTTGTCCTCGTCGCCCGCCAGGAAGTACGCGTTCAGCAGCGCCTTGCGCACCTCGGTTGAGGTCTCCGAGCGGTAGAGCTGGCCCAGTTCCTCCCTGCCGCCCGCGAGCCCCAGTTGCTGGATGGCTTCTTTTCGCACTTCCGGGTCCTTTTCGTCTTTCGCGGCCGCGAAGAGGCGCGCCTTGTCTCCCGCCAGCATGTAAGCGCGCAGGATCGCGCGCTTCAAAGAGGCGTCTGTGCTTGACCTGAACACTTCCTCCAGGGTGCGGCGGCTTTCCGCACCGCCGAAGAGGCCGAGGTATTCGATCGCCTTGCGCTGCAAGTCCGGATTGCTGTCGCCGCGCGCGATTCTGCCCAGCACTTCGCGGGCCTTGGGCGACCCGCTCTGCGCCAGCACGAACATGATTTTCGCCTTCTGCTTCGGAGTGGCCGTTCCGCCGTTCAGCTTCTGCTCGATAATCGGAAGGCAGCGGTCAGGATCGCTGTTCATGCAGCTCTGCAGCGCCATCAGCCACAGCTCTTCGTCGGCCTGGACCTCCGGGGGAACCTTCTGGCCGGTGTTCTGCCGCATTTCTACTTCCAGCGCGCGGGCGTCCTTGAGCCAGCGGCTCTTCGGGAATTTCCGGTAGAGCTCGGCGAGCGAAGCGAGCGCGGTGTCGCGCTTCCCCAGCTTGTTTTGCGCGTACGCCTTCCAGTAGAGCGCCGCGTCGGCTTGAGCCCCGTTCATCGCCGCCAGTTCCGAGAATTTGCTCTCCGCCTCCTCGTAGTTCCCGTCCTCGAGGGCGTCGCGGCCCTCGTCGTAGAGGTCCTGCTCGCGTTCGGCGCGCTCCTGCGCGCGCTCGCGCGCCTCTTCCGCCCGTTCGCGTGCTTCCTCTTCGCGCTCTCTTTGCCGCTCGCGGTCTTCCTGCGACTGCGGCGGCAACGCTCTTGCTGCCCCTCGCGCGGCACCCGGCGTCTGCAGCAACACCGCCAGCGCAGCCAGGACCAGCCAGTTCAGATGCCGGTTGTTCGATTTTCCAGTCTTCATGCTTTGTTCCGTCCCTTCTTCCCTCCGGAATCCTGCTTTGAGCCGGGGCTCAATTCCTGTTCCTTCTCGCGCACGTCCTGGCCCACGATTCGGACCTTGAACAGAAGGCCGTGCGCTTCAACGCGCTGCCGCAAAGCCTCGAACTGTGCCGGCGTAACCTGGTCCGGGCTGTGCGCGAAGTCCAGCAGGGCGCGCTCCAGCTCGTCCAGCACGCTCGCCAGCACGGCGTCGCCCTGCTGCTGCGCCGTTTGCCGGTACAGGCGGTTCTCTTCGATCAAATCCGCCGCGCGCTTCTGTTCCGCAGAGATATTCATGAGCGCGCCCTTTTCTGCGGGGGGCTGCGCGTTGCTGAGTTCCACAAGGATTATTTCGGAGCGGTCCAGGTGATTGCCCACGGCGACCAGCAGGACCCGTTCGCGCACCTGCTCCGCGCTGAGCGCGGGCACTTCGGTCGGCTTCGGCCGTCCAAGGCGTCCCGTGAGGAACGCCGCGAAAATCACCGCGGCCAGCGCGCCCGCCGCCACAAGGCGGCGCGGCGCAAACCATTCTCTCCACGTCCATTCCCGCCGCTTCGGCAGGCGGGGCGCAATCTGCCGCCACATGCGCTGCTCGAACGCCGGACCCGCGTCCGGCTCCGGCAAGGACTTGAGGAGCGCCAGCACGCTCTCGATGCGCTCGAGCTCTTCACGGCACGCGGCGCAGTTGTGCAGGTGCGCGGCAGCCGCTTCGCGGCCGTCCGCGTCCCCTCCGCAGTAAGCGACCAGCTCTTCTTCGTTCAGGTGCTTCATTGCTCCGTCCCTGGAGCGGCGCCGAGCGCCGCTGCGATTCTGCCTTGGGGTGTTCCGCCGCGCCCCATCGCGTACGGCTCGAGCGCCTGGCGCAGCTTCTGCACCGCGCGGAACACCGTGTTCTTGGCCGCGCTGGGCTTCAGCCGCAGCACCGCGGCGATCTCCTCGATTCCCAGGCCCTCCCAGTGGCGCATTACGAACGCCGCGCGCTCCGCGGCGCTCAGTCCGGCCAGCGCCTCCTCGATCTTCTTGCGCAGCTCCGCGCTCATGGCGGTGCGCTCGGGAGTGGGCCGCTCGTCGGCGTGCTTCTGCAGCCCGCCGTTTTCCGGACCTTCTTCCTGAGGCAGTTCGGTTTCAAGGTGCATCTCTTCCTTCCGTTGTCTGCGCAGGCGGTCGATCGCGCAATTCGCGGCGATGCGGTACACCCAGGTGCCGAAATTGGCGCGCGACTCGAACTGCCGCAGCTTCCGGTACGCCCGCAAAAAAGCCTCCTGGACAATCTCTTCCGCGTCGTGCTGGTTCCCGCTCATGCGGTGCGCCAGGCGGAAGACGGACCGGCTGTGGCGTTCGACGAGCAACCGGAAGGCGTCCGCATCGCCGGCCAGCGTACGCTCGACCGCGGCCGCGTCGCTGCCACCGGCGCTCTCCACGCTCTCGACCATCCGAGTCATTAGACAGATCCTGCTCTCACCGGTTAGGACGCCGGATTTGCTCCCGCGCCGAAAAGCATGCCGGCGCGCAGGTTCGCTTAGGCTAAGACGGTTGGACGGGGGCGGGCGTGTCTTTTCGCCAGGCTTGGCTGGCCCCGGGGCCGGTGCGCGGGCTCAAGTACAATGAAATCAATCAACAACGGGGTGAGCCGCTTCGGGGGTTAGCAGTGCGACAAGAGCGGCGTCAAAGAAGTTGTGCCTGCATCCCGCGCCTTCTAGGCTGGACACATAACCCAAGCGAGCTTTCCGGGAAGCCGGGTCGCTGTCCGGGGAGCTTATCCTGAAGAAACAGCAAGGTAAGCAGTATTTCACCGCCGTCGTGAAAATCGGCGGGTGAAGTACAGAAAGAGAATGGGAGGGTGGCGAAGATCATGACGAAGAACGAAACGAAGGTCGGCAGGTGGCTGTTTGCCGCGCTTCTCGCGCTGGCGATCAGTGGTTTGACTTCGCTGTGCGCGCAGGCCGCGCCTCAACAGGCGGAAAACCCGAAAGACGTGACGGAGTCGAAGAGCGGAAAAGCGGCTAACGCGAAGGGCGTTCTGGTAGCGACGCCCGAAGCCGGCGGGCCGGCGAGGGCCGCGAAACCCGCACCCGGGTCGGGCAGTTCATCCACTGATTGGGGTGGCGGCTACGTGGGCTTCTACACGGGCGGCGCCAAGGGCGGCGGCGACACGACAACGTCCACGGTTTTCAGCCCGACGGGTTACTTTGCCGCCTCAAGCGTCCCGGCCATCGCGGCCACCGGCGTCCAGCACCCAGACACGCTTGGAATCACGGGCGGTTTTCAGGGCGGCTACAATTTTCAGTTCAACAATCTGGTGGTCGGCTTCGAAGCGGACTTCGGAGCGTATCACACCGCCGGATCGAAGCATGCGACGACGGCTTATCCGTGCTGCGCGCCGACGGGTTTCACGGTTCGCCAGACTCTGCAGAGCGAGTGGCTGTTCACCGCGCGGCCTCGTCTGGGCGGCGTGGTGCACCACAACACGCTTATCTACGTGACCGGCGGCGTGGCGATTACGGACTCGACGTACAAGGGGCTGTTTACGGACACGTTCGCGACCGCGCACGAAAACGCGGAGATCGATGGGACACTCACAGGCTGGACGGTCGGCGGCGGCGCCGAGTTCCGGCTGCAGGACCACCTTTCGTTCAAGGTGGAGTACCTGTACCTGAGCCTGGGCGACCCCGGAGCGGTGACCAGCACAAACCTGACGGCGTTCACTCCGCCGATCAGCTTTCCGTCCAACGTTTTCACGCACACCGCCTCCGGCGTCAATGGCCACACGGTGCGCATCGGGTTCAACCACAGGTTCTGAAATAGCGCCAACCAGCGCGGCGGGCGCGGCAGGTCGAATGGGCCTGTCTCCTCCCGCCGCGTTTTGCCTTTTGGGGGCTGTGCCCGCGCGCACAGGCGCCCGCGCCCTTTGAAGATGGGGCGATCCATTCATCGCAGCGCGCGGATGCGCTAAGATAGCCCGGGAGCAAACTGCCGCCGTGATCGCACGCTACACGCGCGAGAAGATGGGCCATGTCTGGAGCGACGCGAACAAGTTCGCGTCGTGGCTCGAGGTCGAGCTGGCCGCGGTGGAGACCCTGGCCGAAGCCGGACAAGTGCCGAAAGAAGCGGCGCTGGCCATCCGCGCGCGCGCCAAAGCTCCCCCGCAGCGCATTCTGGAAATCGAGTCGCGCGTGAAGCACGACGTCATCGCGTTTACCATGGCCGTCGGCGAGAGCATCGGCGATCCGGCGGCCGCGCGCTGGCTGCACTATGGCCTGACGTCCAACGACGTGGTGGACACGGCGCAAGCGCTGCTGGTGCGCGAGGCCTCGCGGCTGATCGCAGCCGGCCTGGCGGGATTGAGCGAAGCGCTGGCGCGGCGCGCGCAGGAGTTTCGCCACGCGCCGCAAATCGGCCGCACGCACGGCGTGCACGCCGAGCCGATTACCTTCGGGCTGAAGCTCGCCAACTGGTACGCGGAGAATCAGCGCAACGAAGAGCGTTTCCGCGACGCGGCGGCGCAGATGGCCGTGGGGAAAATCTCCGGCGCCGTGGGCAACGCCTCGCATCTTGGGCCGGATATCGAAGAGCGCATCTGTGCGCGGCTGGGTCTCAGCGTCGCCCCCGTGGCTTCGCAGGTCATCCAGCGCGACCGCCACGCGCATTACTTGAGTACGCTGGCGCTGGT
>DASPOW010000222.1:0-5102 GCA_035625855.1 Candidatus Methylomirabilota bacterium
TCCTGAGCCGGACTTGCCGTCGGCGATGGTCACGCGATTCGCTTCGAGCGTGCGCCCCAGCGCGCGCTCGTAGTTGGCCTTGGCCTCGACCAGATCCACGAGTGCTCGCAGCTCGTTTCCCTGCGCGGTAATCAAGTCGCGCTGGGTCTGAATCACGAGATACACCGTGGATGCGCCGAGCTGATACTTCTTCTGCTCGGCCTGGAAGGTCTCTTCCTGCAGTTGCCGCGCCTTCACCGCCGCTTCCACCCGCGCCCGGTCCTGCACAAGCGCGATGTAGGTATTACGCACGTCGAGAATCGCGGCGTTCCGCAGTTGCTGGTCCTGCACCTGCGTCTGCCGCTGTGTGAGGATGGCCCGCTGGCTGTCGGCCTGGGCCTGCCGGTTGCGAATGGGAACGCTGATGCTGAAGGTGATGGAGTAGTCCGGGAAAGTGTTGCGGAACACCTGATGAGTGGCGTCGCCGAGCCCTCCCGGCACCACCGCGCCCGCAGGCACGGTCGTCTGGACAAAGACCGGGTTTCCGTTCGTGTCGAGCACCACGCCGGGCGTCGTGCCGTTCGCTTCCACGAACGGGTTGGCCACGCCGACGGCCGTGGGAATCGAGTCGCCGCCCAACCCGACGCTGGCGTATTGCGCGGAGACCGTGGCCACCGGCAGGAGCGCGTTCTTCGTCACCTTGACGTTGATCTCGGCGTTTTTCAGGTTGTAAATCATCTGCAGGATGTCCGGACGCTTCGAAAACGCCTCCTTGACGGCATCCTCAAAGTTCGCGGCCTCGATCTGTTCCGGGCGGGTGGGCATGTCCGTTGGAACGATCTCCACCTGCACCAGCCTCGGGTCCAGGGGGTTCTTGGTGATGGCGTTCATCAGGACCTGCTGCTGCTGCAACTGCGCCGTCTGCGCGACGATCAGATTCCCTCGGTCCGTCGCCAGCTCGGACTCCGCGCGCGTCACATCCAGCGGCGCCATGGTCCCGATCTCCAGCTGCTTCTTGTTGTCGGAGTAAAGCTTCTCCGCCACGTCCACGGCGTGCTGCTGCACCTTCACGTTCTCTCGCGCGAAGACCAGCTCCCAGTACGCCGTAATCGTGGACGTGACGGTGGAGATGGCCTGCTGCGCGAACTGCAGGTCGGCCAGTTTCCGGTTGTTCTTGGCAATGAGAATGTTCCGGGTGTTCGGCAGCAGCCCGAACCCGTTCAGTAGTTGCTGCGAGACGCCGAGAAACAGCGTTTGCTGCACCGCGGGATTGAACAAGTTGGAACTCAGCGACGAAGAACTTCTCGTGTTGTCCCAGCCCGTAAACAGCGAAGTCCCGGTGTGAAATCCCTGCGTATACTGCGTGTTGTAGGTGGCCGTGTGCGAACTGAAGCTCCCCAGCGAGGAGGTTCCAGCCCCGGAAATAAACGGGTTGTTCACCGGCGTATTCCGGTCGTCGAAGGAAACCGTTGACGTGATTTGCGGATCGAAGCTCGCCGATGGAATGTTGCCCAAGGCCGACGCGGTGCCCGTTCCTGACAGGCCGCGCGCGATGCCGCCACCTTTCGAGCGCAAGATGTCCGTATCGGCGATCCACGGGTTGTAGCGCGCCACCGCGATGTCCATGCTGTTCTCGAGCGCCAGCTCGATGGCGTCCTGCATGCTGAGCATCAGCTTTCCATTCTGGATGAGCTGCTCGACCCGCGGCGAGTTCGTCAGCACCGGCCGCTCGACCTGGATCGGCCTGTAAGGCGCAACGATGTTCGGAAACCACGGCGTTCCGTGGGTGTAGTCGTGCTTGCCGAGCCCCAGCGAACGCGCGGGCGTGTTGTCGGCCGGCGCCTGCTGTTGCGCCGGAGGAGCCGGCGGCGGGTTTTGGCCCCCTTGCTGGCCGAACACCGGCGTCACCGGCCCGGTCCCCAGCAACACGCACAAACCCATCGCGCACAATGACCTAACGAACGACTTTCTCATGATCTTTTTTCACCCCTTCAGTTGGAACCACACGATTAGACGAAGCGAACGCCATTCTGTAAAACGTTCGTGGGACGGAATTTGTTTCAAATTTGCAGGTCTGGACGCGGATTAGAAACAGGCCGTATTCCGTCGCAGCGCAGCCAGTCTAACAAGCCGCCCTTTCCTTGACAACGCTCCGGGCCGCGGCTACGCTCCTAAAGCTCGGTCGGCACCGTCGCGCTTCCGGGCCCAGGGCCAAAGGAATGGACGCCGCGCGTCAAAATTTGGCTCTTTTCGAAGGCGTCGGCGCCATCCGCCGGGGCCATTTTGAGCTTTCCAGCGGCCTCCACAGCGGCACCTACGTCCAGTGCGCGCTGGTCCTTCAGTATCCTCGTTACGCGGAGCGTCTCGGAGCCGCACTTGCGGCCCTGTTCCCCGACATTCAAGCCGAGGCCGTTGTCTCGCCGGCCCTCGGCGGCCTGATTATCGGCCAGGAAGTGGCTCGCGCGCTCCCCGCGCCGCCGGGTGTTCCCGGCGGGTGCCCCGCGCTCTTTACCGAGCGCGGTTCGAGCGGCATTCTCGCCTTGCGCCGCGGCTTTGCCCTGCGGCCCGGCCAGCGCATTCTCGTCATCGAAGACGTGTGGACCACCGGAGGCTCGACGCAGGAGACGATTCACGTCGTTGAGGAGGCCGGCGGCTGCGTGATCGCCGCGGGTGCTCTGGTGGACCGCAGCGGCGGCCGCGTTGAGTTTCCCGTGCCGTCCGAGGCGCTGATTGACCTGCCCATGGAAAGCTACGTCCCCGGCGAGTGCCCGCTTTGCCTCGGAGGCGGTTCCCCGGAGAAGCCCGGCAGCCGCTTCGCCCCCGCCGCGCGCTGACCCCGGCCACTGCCGCATGCGCTATTTCAAGGTGACCATCGCCTACGACGGCACTGACTTCCACGGCTGGCAGCAGCAAACCGGCAAGCCCACGATTCAAGGCGCCATCACCGGGGTTCTTCGCCGCATCACGCAGGAGAGCGTCGTCCTCCACGCCGCCGGACGCACCGATGCCGGGGTCCACGCCCTTGGCCAGGTGGCCCACTTCCGCACGCAGTCCGGCCTGGCCGCCGCTGAGTTCCAGCGCGCCCTCAACGCGCTTCTTCCCCCGGCGATTCGCATCTTCGCCGCCGAAGAGGTCGGCCCTGACTTTCACTCGCGCTGGAACGCCCTGGGCAAAACCTATCGCTACCGGCTGTTTCGCGGACGCGTCGTGCCTCCCGCCGAGCATCGCTACGTCCTGCATTACCCCTATCCGCTGGACGAAGCCGCCATGGCCGCCGCGGCGGGCCATTTCCCGGGCAAGCATGATTTTGCCGCGTTCGCCGCTTCGACCGGTTCCGAGGAGGACGACCAGGAACGCTCCACCGTGCGCGAAATCTACACCGCCGTCGTCGAGCGCTCCCCCTCCGGAGACGAATTGCACTTCACCATTCACGGCAAGTCCTTTCTGCGCTACATGGTCCGGAAGATGACCGGCACCCTCCTCGAGATCGGGCGCGGAAGGCTCCAGGTTTCCGACATTGACCGCCTTTACCTCGAGCCGGACCGCTCCCGCTCCGGCCCGACGGTTCCCCCGCACGGCCTCTGGATGCTCTCGGTGGACTACGACGAGCCGTGGCGCATCACTCCCGCGGGCGGCGCGCCCCCGGCGATGCCTTGACGCCGTGAATCGGTTAGAATCCCCTCCATGGCCGCCACAACCGCCCTTTCGGCCGCCTTGCTTCCCTCGTTCAATCCGGCGACGGGCGAAGTCGTCGCGCAGATCGAAGCCACTGCCCCCGCGGCGCTGCCCGCTCTCTTCACGCTGGCCCGCGCCGCCCAGCGTGACTGGGCTGCGCGGTCTGTGGCCGAGCGCTGCGCTTTGCTCCGCGCCTTCGGCGAGAAGCTCTTCGCTGCGCGCGATGAACTGGCCGGCCTCGTCGTCCGCGAAACAGGCAAGCCGCGCGTCGAAGCCCTTTTCGCCGACTTGTTTGTTTCCCTCGATTCCGCGAAGTATTACGCCGCGAACGCGGCTTCGCTCCTGCGCCCTGAGCGCGTTCCGCACCACAGCCTCGCCGCCAAGGCCAAGTCCGGCCGCCTCCACTTCGAGCCGTACGGCGTCATCGCCGTCATCAGCTCCTGGAACTATCCCCTCGCCTTGCCGCTGGGCCAGATTCTTCCCGCCGTCGCCGCGGGCAACGCGGTCATCTGCAAAGTCAGCGAATTCACTCCCGCCTGCGGCGCTGCGCTCGGTCAGTTGTTCCGCGAGGCGGGGTTCCCGGACGGGCTCGTCAGCTTCGTTCAGGGCGGCGGCGACGTCGGAGCGGCGCTTATCGCCGCCGGGCCGGACAAGGTCATTTTCACCGGCAGCGTGGCCACGGGCCGCCGCGTCGCCGAGGACTGCGCGCGGCGCCTGATTCCTTCGGTTCTCGAACTGGGGGGCAAGGACGCGATGGTCGTCCTCGCCGATGCCGACCTCGAGGTCGCCGCGAGCGGCGCCGTCTGGGGCAGCTTCACCAACTGCGGCCAGGTCTGCCTCTCCGTCGAGCGCATTTTCGTCGAGCACCCCGCCGCCGCAAAGTTCGCCCAGCTTTGCGCCGAAAAAACCCGCGCGCTGCGCCTCGGTCCCGGCAGCGACCCCGATTCCGACGTCGGCCCGCTCATTCGCCCGGGTTCCGTAGTACGCATGCATGAGCTCGTCGAGGACGCCGTCGAGCGCGGTGCCCGCCTTCTGGCCGGAGGCCGCCCCCGCCCCGACCTTGGCCCATGTTTCTACGAGCCCACCGTCCTGGCGGACGTGGACTCGACCATGCGCGTTTTTCAGGAAGAAACCTTCGGGCCGATTCTGGCGATTCAGGTCGCGCGCGACGCCGACGACGCCGTGGCCCGCGTCAACGAGTCGCCCTTCGCCCTGGCCGCCAGCGTCTGGACGGGCAGCACCGCGAAGGGCAGGGAACTCGCTCGGCGCCTCCGCGCGGGAACTGTGATGGTCAACGACGCCATCAGCGCCTTCGCCATCGCCGAGGCGCCCCACGGCGGCTGCGCCTCGAGCGGCTGGGGCCGCACCCATTCGCGCTACGGCCTCCTCGAAATGGTTCGCCTGAAATACATTGACGTGGACGGCATGCCGCACCGCGCCAAGCCTTG
>DASPOW010000223.1:0-5736 GCA_035625855.1 Candidatus Methylomirabilota bacterium
CTTTTGACGCGATGAACCCCAGAGCCGAAATCCCGGTAGGAACGCTGCGCCTGGGCGGCAGAAACCCGCTCTTCTTGATCGCCGGGCCATGCGTCATCGAAAGCGAAGGACACGCGCACAAGATGGCGGAGGAGGTCAAGCGAATCGCCAGCGAGGGCGGAGTGCCGTTTATCTTCAAGGCTTCCTACGACAAGGCGAATCGCAGCTCGGTGAAGGCGTTCCGGGGACCGGGACTCGGAGAGGGCTTGCGCATACTGGACAAGATCAAGCGCGCGCTGGGCGTGCCGGTCCTGACCGACATTCACGAGCCGGCGCACGCCGCACCCGCTGCGGAGGTTTGCGACGTGCTGCAGATCCCTGCATTTCTTTCGCGGCAGACCGACCTGCTGGTTGCCGCAGCGAAGACCGGGCGCGCCGTCAACGTAAAGAAAGGGCAATTTGTGTCGCCCTGGGAAATGAGCAATGTGGTCGAAAAGATCACGTCGGCAGGAAACGACAAAATCATCCTGACTGAGCGGGGCGCATCGTTCGGCTACCAGAACCTGGTCGTGGACATGCGCAGCTTTCCCGTTCTGCGCAACCTCGGATACCCTGTGGTTTTCGACGTGACCCACTCCGTGCAGCTGCCCGGGAGACAAGGAAACGCGAGCGGAGGCCAGCCTGAGTTTATCGAGCCGCTGGCGCGGGCGGGTGTGGCCGCGGGCGCGGACGGTGTTTTTCTCGAAGTGCACGACAATCCTTCGAAGGCCCTCTCGGACGGGTCGAATGCGCTGGCACTGGCCGAGTTGCCGGCCTTGCTTTCGCGACTCAAGGAACTTGCAGCGCTGGTGCGGCGTTGGGACATGCCATGAGCCTCGAAACGGCGCGGCGGGTGTTGAAGATCGAGGCGCAGGCGATTCAGGACGTTTTGGCGCGCCTCGACGCGAGCTTTGAGCGCGCCGTAGATCTTTTTTTCGCCTGCAAAGGACGGGTGGTTGTGACCGGGATGGGCAAGTCCGGGCTGATTGGACGAAAAATCTCGGCGACGCTCGCGAGCACGGGGACTCCCTCTCTGTTTCTTCACCCGGCGGAAGCGTTGCACGGGGACTTAGGGATGCTGATGCGCGATGACGCGCTGCTGGCGGTTTCCTACAGCGGCGAGACCGAGGAAATCGTGGCCCTGCTCGAGCGCGTGAAGCGCCTCGAGCTGCGCATGGTGACGATGACCGGAAACATGAAATCCACCCTGGCCGAAGCCAGCGACGTCGTGCTGGACGTCGCCGTAAAGGAGGAGGCATGTTCGCTGAACCTGGCGCCGACGGCCAGCACAACGGTGGCGATGGCCGTGGGTGATGCGCTGGCCGTTTCCCTCCTCGATCGGCGGGGATTTCGCCCCGATGATTTTGCGGACCTGCACCCGGGCGGCCGGCTTGGAAAGAAACTCCTCCGCGTGGAGAACCTGATGCACTCCGGCGAGGCCCTGCCGCAGGTGAAGCTCGCGACGCGCATGCCGGACGTGATTTATGAGATGAGCCGGAAGGGCCTGGGCATCACCACCGTCGTGGACGATGCCGGGCGGCTGGCAGGCGTCCTGACCGACGGGGACCTGAGGCGATTGATGGAGAGGCACAAGGGAGCGACGCTGGAACTCTCCGCGGGCGAGTGCATGACAAAAACGCCCGTAACGATCGGACCGCGGGAACTGGCAAGTGAGGCGCTGAACCTGATGGAGCGGCGCAAGATCCTGGCGGTTGCCGTTGTGGATGCGAACGGAAAGCCCGTGGGAGTCGTTCACCTGCACGATTTGTGGACATTGGAGCTGATCTGATGGCGCTTGCAGCCCACTGCTTCAATTTCAAGGATGGATTCATGAAGATTCGCCTCGGCGCCATCGCGGTAATGGCCTGCGCTCTGCTGCTTACGCCTCACCATGCGCCGGCGCAGAAAAAATCCGCCGGTGCGTCTCCTACAAAGGCTTCGGGCCCGGTTGACGAAGCCGTGCGGGCCGTGTTCGGCACCCACCGGTTCGAGCAGGCGGTTATTTCGCCCGACGGAAAGAACGTCGCCTGGGTCGAAGACGTAATTACGAAAACGGGCGCCCCGACAAGCGACTCCGTCATCTACGTTCAGGACATCGCAGGGCAGACGAAACCGCGGCGAATCGAGGCTGGCGTTGCCGATGCGATCCACGCGGAAGGAAGCGCGGCTTGGTCGCCTGACGGCAAGAAGATCGCGTTCCTCTCCGACGCGCAAAAGGCGGGCCAGCTCCAGCTGTACGTCATCGACGCCGCGGGCGGCGCTCCTCGCAGGCTGACCCAGGTGAAGGGCTTTCTCGCTTCTCCCGCCTGGTCGCCGGACGGAAAGACAATCGGGGTTCTTTTCACGGAGAACGCGACGCGTGCCGCGGGGCCGCTCGTGGCAGAGACCCCGGAGACGGGTGAAATCAAGGACGCCTTTTTCGAGCAGCGCCTTGCACTGGTTGATGCCGGAGGGGGCGAGCTGCGGCAGATTTCTCCTCCGGACATGTATGTGTATGAGTTCGACTGGTCACCCGATTCAAAGCACCTGGCTGTCACCGCGGCGCCCGGAAACGGCGACAATAACTGG
Organism: Candidatus Methylomirabilota bacterium; assembly: GCA_035625855.1. GTDB lineage: Bacteria > Acidobacteriota > Terriglobia > Acidiferrales > UBA7541 > Acidiferrum. Next base: position 2,587 of record DASPOW010000223.1, read on the forward strand.
TACATCGCGCAGCTCTACACAATCGCCGCGGCGGGAGGCGCGATGAAGTCCATCTGCAAACCGCCCTTGCAAATCGCCAGCCCCGCCTGGTCTCCCGACGGAAAGCGCATCGCGTTCATTGGAGGCCTGATGAGCGACGAGCCGTCCGTCGGCGGTGACATCTTCACGATTCCCGCGGCAGGCGGCGAAGCTGCGAACCTGACGCCCGGCATCAAGGCGTCCGCGAGCTGGCTCAGCTGGACGCCGGGGGGAAAGGTCCTGTTCGGAGAATTCGTCGAGGGCGACTCCGCCATTGCCACGCTTGATCCCGCGGATGGCCGCGTCACGCAGCTCTTCCGCGACGCCGGCCAAGTCACCGCCGGCGCCTGGGGCGTCAACCTTTCCGTTTCGCGCGACGCCAAGTCCGCCGCCGTTGTTCGCAGCTCTTTCAACGCGCCGCCGGAGATTTGGGCGGGGCCGATCGGCGCCTGGAAACAGATTACGCATCGCAACGTGGAGCTCAAGCCGGTGCTCGGCAAAGCGAAGAGCATCCACTGGAATAATGAAGGCTTCGACGTGCAGGGCTGGCTGATTTATCCGCGCAACTTCGACCCCGCCAAGAAGTATCCGCTCATCGTTCACGTCCACGGAGGTCCGGGCGCGGCGTTCGGCTCGCAATGGCCGAGCACTCTCGATTACACGGCGGCTCTTTCCGGAGCAGGCTACTTCGTTCTTCATCCGAACCCGCGCGGAAGTTTCGGCCAGGGCGAAGCATTTACGCGCGCCAACGTGAAGGACTTCGGCTACGGCGACTTTCGCGACATTCTAGCCGGCGTGGACGAAGCGATCCGCGTAGCGCCCATCGACCCGGCGCGGCTCGGCATTTGCGGCTGGAGTTACGGCGGCTTCATGACGATGTGGGCCGTCACGCAGACCAACCGCTTCAAGGCCGCAATGGCCGGGGCCGGCCTTTCCAACTGGCAGAGCTATTACGGCGAGAATCTGATCGACCAGTGGATGATTCCCTTCTTCGGCAAATCCGTTTACGACGATCCGCAGGTCTACGCGAGGAGCTCGCCGATTAACTTCATCAAGAACGCCGCCACCCCCACACTCATCATCGTCGGCGACAGCGACGGCGAATGCCCCACGCCGCAGTCGTACGAGTTCTGGCACGCGCTGAAAACGCTCGCAGTGGAAACGAAGTTCGTTGTGTACGAACACGAAGGGCACATGTTCGCGAACCCGCGTCACCGGCGCGACGTCATCGAGCGCACGCTCGCGTGGTTCGACGGGCACCTGCACTGACCTTCGGCGAGCGAAGGCGGCCTAATTAGGAGGGGTTTTTGGCACGACGCGCGGAAAAGAATGCCCCGGCCCTGGCGAGACGCGCCAGGCAGATTCAAGTCTTGCTGATGGACGTGGACGGGACTTTGGCGCGGGGAGTATCGCTGCTTTCCCAGTCCGACGGCACCGCGACGGAACTGAAAATCTTCGACCCGCATGACGGTCAAGGTCTCATGCTGGCGCGCGCCGCGGGCATCCGCACCGGATTCATCACCGGCCGCGAAAGCGCCGCCCTGCTTCGCCGCGCCCGCGAATTGGATATGGAATTCATTCGGCAGAAGCAATCAACGAAACTGCCGGCGTACGAAGAAATTCTCCGCGCAGCCGGCGTTCCCGAATCGGCCGTGGCTTACGTTGGCGACGACCTACCGGACATCCCGGTGATGCGCCGCGTGGGACTGGCCGCCGCGGTAGGAGACGCCGTGCCAGAGGTGAAGCGCATCGCGCACTTCGTCACCAAGACGCGGGGCGGCGAGGGAGCAATCCGGGAAGTTGTGGAAGTCATTCTGAAATCGAAAGGCCTGTGGGAAAAGCTCATCGGCGAGGCCCGTGCCTGAGGGCTTGGGGTTTATCCGTTCGTGCGCGGTTCGCATCCCCAAAGCGAGAATCCCGTTCGCGCGAGGCGAATCGGCCTGGCGCGCGCATTGTCAAAGCTCGGCTACTGCTCCCGCTCGCAAGCCGCGGAGTTGGTCCGCGCGGGGCGCGTCATTCTGAATGGCGCGGTGCAAAAGGACCCGGAGACGCCCGTGCGCATGCAGAGCGACTGCGTCGAGGTAGACGGGCGCCCCGTTAGGCCTTCGGCGAAGGTCTATCTCGCGCTGAACAAGCCCCGCGGCTACGTCACCACCGCTTCGGACGAGCGGGGCCGCAAGACGGTCTACGACCTGCTGGCGCCGGACCTGCCCTGGGTCGCCCCGGTTGGGCGCCTCGATAAAGCGAGCGAGGGCCTGCTTTTGTTGACGAACGATTCGGAATGGGCCGCGCGCATCCTGGCGCCCGAAACGCACCTCGACAAAACCTATCACGTGCAGATCGGCAAGGTCGCTGATGCGGCGCTGCTGCGGTCGCTCGAGCAAGGCGTGCGTGATGGCGGCGAGCTGCTCCGGGCAAAGCGCGCCGCGCTGCTGCGCGCGGGCGAATGCAACTCCTGGATCGAGATGGTGCTGGATGAAGGCAAGAATCGCCAGATCCGCCGCATGCTTGCCGCGCTGCACGTCGAGATTCTGCGACTCATCCGAGTCAGGATCGGAGACGTGGCACTCGGCGATTTGTCAAAAGGCGCTTTCCGCCGGCTCGCCGCTGCGGAAAAGCGACTGCTGGGCTGAGGCTACACTGCGTGGCGGAAGGCTTGTCGCGTCAGAGTTCCAGGTGCGGCTCCATGGAGTAGGGAACAAAACGCGCCTCCCGCCGCATACGTCCGCTCAGTTTGCGGGCGGGCTGCTTCTTCCGGGGGCCGGCAATACGGCCTCGCCTCCGTCCTTTGGCCAAATCCACGCTGCGATTGCGTTTCACATCTCACCATTGGCGGCCGGGAGGCTTGTGTTCCGACTGCCCGGTCCGTGGTGCTGTCTCAAACGCTCACGGTAACGCCTGCGCTGCCTGCGCTGGGCCACGAAAGAAAGGTCGCAAGAACTTGCCGCGCTACGCCGTGATGTTGCGCACGCCCGTTTGTGAGCCAAGTCACGCTCTACGGCGATGCGGAGACGTGCGCATTCAAAGCGGCGGAGCAATCGCCCCAGGTGTCCGCCATCACAACAGCGAGTGACGCGCATCGCATCCAGGCTGCGGCCAAGCCGTTAGGTTGTGACTGTATTCGATTGGCTG
>DASPOW010000224.1:0-5410 GCA_035625855.1 Candidatus Methylomirabilota bacterium
GGCGCTTTCGCACTCCTTGCCGGGTCGCTCGAAGGGGCACTCGGCGCCAGCGACGGGAGATGCGGAGCTGTGCCCGTGCCCAGGAACTTCATGGCCGCGCAAGGGCTTTATGAAAGCCTTATGCGCGATACGGCCTACAGGACGAAACGCCTTTGCAATTGAATCGTGATAAGTAAGATGGAGAGGTACCCCATCGAAAGGATGCCACGTATGAAGAAGAAGCTCTCGACCCGCGTGTTTTTTTCCCTGGCCTCGCTCTGCCTTCTAGCCGCTGCGGCTGCGCTTGCGCCCGCACAGCAAGAGCCCACGACCGCGAATCTCCACTACCTCGTGCTGCTGAAGCGGCCCGCGAACCGGCCGCAAATCAGCCAGGAAGCCGCGGAAAAACTTCAGGAAGAGCACATGGCAAACATCCGCAAGCTGCACGCGGAAAACAGGCTGGTCATGGCCGGCCCTTTCATGGACGACACGCCGCTGCGTGGCATCTTCGTCCTCAAGGCCGCGTCCCGGGAGCAAGCGCAGGAATGGGCCGACTCCGACCCGGCCATCAAGGCGGGCCGGCTGGCGGCGGAGGTCCGCGGGCCGTGGCTCATCCGGGCGGACGCCATTCACGATACAGACACGCCCAATACGCTGGAGCAGTACACGCTGGTGCTGGCCCTGGGAACCGACAAGTGGGATTCGGAGTCTGCCGAGCTGAAAGAACTGGCGCGGCAGCATCCGGCTTCAGTGGCGAAGCTGTACGAACAGGGCAGCCTGGCGGTGGCTGGGCCGCTGCTCGATGAGGGCGAGTTGAAGGGAGTGTTTATCTTCCGCGTGGCAGCGGACGAGTCCGCCAAACTCATGGCGGAAGATCCGCTTGTAAAGGCGGGGTATATCCGGCCGGTCCTGCACCCGTGGCTTACCGCCAAAGGCGTTCTCGCGGCCGGCCAGCCCCTGCCGAAGACGCAGTAGGCTAGAGCTGGAGATTGCCGGAGAAGGCGACGCGGGAGCGGCTGGAATCGGCGCCCTCGATGCGGCCAATCAGGAAGAACTTTTCGCGGCGGCGCTTCAAGTCGGCTTCGACCGCTTTCAGGTGCGCCGCCGGCACGACGAGGACCATGCCCACGCCGAGATTGAACGATTCGAGCAAATCATCGCGCTCCAGGCCGCCGAGTTTTGCCAGGTAGCGGAAAATCGGCGGCACGCTCCACGAAGACAAGTCCACGTGCGCCCGCACTCCGGCGGGCAGCACGCGCGGGAGATTGCCGGGAATGCCTCCTCCGGTGATGTGCGCCAGCGCGGAAAGCCAGCCGCGGTCGAGCAGGCCGCGCAGCGCCGGGGCATAACAAAGATGCGGCTTCAGCAGCTCCGCGCCGATCTTGTTGCCCACTTCCGCGACGTAGCTGTCGGGCTTGCGCCCGGCGGTCTCGAAAATGAGCTTCCTCGCGAGCGAGTAGCCGTTGGTGTGCAGCCCGGATGACGGCAACGCCACAAGGACATCGCCGACCTTGACGGCCTTTCCGGTAAGCAGTTTCTTGCGCTCGACAACGCCCACGATGAAGCCGGCGAGGTCGTATTCGCCGGGCGCATAGAACCCGGGCATCTCCGCGGTTTCGCCGCCGATTAGGGCGCAGCCGGCTTTGCGGCAGGCGCGGCTCATTCCGTCCACCAGTTGTTCGACGACCTGTGGGTCCATCTTGCCGAGGGCCAGATAGTCGAGAAAGAAAAGCGGCTCTGCGCCCTGCACGAGAATGTCGTTGACGCAGTGGTTCACCAGATCGCCGCCCACCGTCGAGTGGACCTTCATGGCCATGGCGATCTTCAGCTTGGTGCCAACGCCGTCCGCGCTCGAAACCAGCACCGGCTCGCGCCATTTGCGGGTGTCCAGGGCGTAAAGCGCGCCGAATCCTCCGATGCCGCCGAGGACGGCGTGCGAAAACGTGCGGCCGGCCAGATGGCGGATGCGCTGCTTGGCCTCGTTGGCAGCGGCAATATTCACGCCGGCGTCCGCGTAGCGCATGATCACTCCGCCCGATCCGGCCGAATCGAGAATGAAGACATCTCGCGCACTTCGTGCACTCCAAGGAAGGGCTGAACCGGACAAGAGCCGCGGGGACGAGAACGGCGCTTCCCGACAGGGGGGTTCCACCGGAATGGAACCACTGAGCCGCCCACATTATATGACAGCAGCCGTGCCGCTCAGAACGTGCGGAAGATTCTCCTCCAGCGGATCAAGCTGGGATGAATCACGGCCTCGAGGTAAGCCTTGACGCGCTCGCTGATCTGCCCGGAGTCCCAGGCGTTCGGCGGCGCCTCGATGGACATGTAAATGATCACCGGCGTGCCGATGATGTTGGCGCGGGGAACGTAGCCCCAGAATCGGCTGTCCCAGGAGTTGGCCCGGTTGTCGCCCATCACGAAGTAACAGTTCGGCGGCACGGTCACGGGCGCGCGGCGTTCGGCCGGGTTCATGGGCTCATCGAGATACGGCTCGTCGAGCCGCTTGCCGTTGACCCACACGGCGCCGTCGTGAATCTCGACCGTATCGCCGGGGATGCCGATCACGCGCTTGACGTAGTTGGGGGCGTTGGGATCGAAGGGCGGCTGAAAAATGATGATCTGCTGGCGGTGCGGGTTGCGCCACAGCGGCATGTGCCAGTTGGTGAAAGGAACGCCGATGTCGTACCCCAGGCGGCTCATGATGAGGTGATCGCCGACGAGCAGGGTGTTTTCCATCGAGCCCGAAGGAATCACCCGGGCCTGCCCGACGGCGCCGTTGATCAGGAAAAAAATCAGCCCGACCCAGAGCCAGGCGATGATTTCGCGCTTCAGCTTCTTCTCGAAAGGGACTTTCTCTTTCTCCTTCTCGGTGTCGGGAACGATTTGCTGCTTTTCTTCCGTAGGCATGGGTGTCGTCGTCGGGGAGCGCGCAAGTCAGATTCGATTCGTCCGCGCCGCGCGCTTTTCTTCCTGCAATCTCAGAATACCCGAAAGATGCGCCGCCAGCGAATCGTGCCGGGATGCCGTATGGCGTTCAGATAGGCCAGGATGCGCTCGCGAATCTGGCCGGGCTCCCAGGCGTCCCCCGGCGCGTCGAGCGACATGTAAATAATCACCGGCGTGCCGATAATGTTGGGCCGGGGCACGCAGCCGACGTACCGGCTGTCGTAGGAATTCTCGCGGTTGTCGCCCATCACGAAGTAACAGTCCGACGGTACTTTGTACGGCAGCTTCACCTCGCTGAAGTGCGGCCGGGAGGTGTTCCCAAGCGCGTAGTTCTCCGCGAGACGCTGGCCGTTGATCCACACCGCGTTATCGCGAATGTCCACCGTGTCGCCGGGAAGGCCGATGACCCGTTTCACCCAGTCCGGCGGGTCGCCCGCGATGGGCGGCCGGAAGACGATCAATTGCTGGCGCACCGGATTGCGCCACAGCGGCGCATGCCAGTGCGTGAAGGGGATGCCGGCATCGTAGCCGATGCGGCTGATCATCACGTGGTCGCCGACGAGCAGGGTGTTCTCCATCGAGCCCGAGGGAATGACCCGCGCCTGGCCGATCGTGCCGTTGATGAGGAGAAACAGCAGGACGACCCAGAACCAGGCAAAAATCTCCCGGCGGATTTTCTGGCGGAGGGCTCCGTTCTTTGGCGCGGTCTTGGGTTGTTCAGGGCTCACGATTCACCGGGACGGGCCGCTCCGGGCTAGCTGCGCCTGCCACGCTTTCATTGGACGTGCGCTCGCGGACTTCCAGTTGCACAAGATCCGTCGGGTACACGCCGGTGTAACAGGAAGTGCAGAAGGTGCCCGCGGTGTCCTGCACCGCCTGGCGCAGGCCGGAGAGCGAAAGGTAGCCGAGGGAGTCGGCTTCGATGAACTTGCGGATTTCATCGGCGGAGTGCGACGAGGCGATCAATTCCTCGCGCGTCGGCGTGTCCACGCCGTAATAGCACGGTGAAATCGTGGGCGGGCAGGAGATGCGCACGTGAACCTCGCGGGCGCCTGCGCCGCGCACCATGCGCACAATTTTGCGGCTGGTGGTGCCGCGCACGATGGAATCATCCACCAGCACGACGCGCTGGCCGGCGATGAGTTCGCGTACGGGGTTCAGTTTGAGCTTCACGCCGAAGTCGCGGATGGCCTGCGAGGGCTCGATAAACGTCCGGCCGATGTAGTGATTGCGGATGAAGCCCATGCGGAACGGAATCCGCGACTCCATCGCGTAGCCCACCGCTGCGGGTACGCCGGAATCGGGCACCGGAACCACCACGTCGGCTTGCACGGGATGCTCGCGCGCCAGCAGGCGGCCCAGCATCTCGCGGCTGGCGTTCACGGAGCGGCCGAAGATGACGCTGTCCGGCCGCGAAAAGTAGACGTGCTCGAAGATGCACTGCTGGTGCGGCTTTTCCGGAGCGAAGCGGATGGACTCGATGCCCGCGCGGGAGATGCGCAGCATTTCGCCGGGGGCGACTTCGCGGATGTACTCGGCGTTGAGCAAATCGAGCGCGCAGGTCTCCGAAGCGGCCAGCCACGCGCCGGGCTTGCCCGCGGCGCCGGGAAGGGTGCCCAGCACCAGCGGGCGGAAGCCGCGCGGGTCGCGCACGGCGTACAGTTCGTCGGGCGTCAGCACCACGAGCGAGTAAGCGCCTTCGACCTGGTTGAGCGCGTCGCCGAGCGCGCCTGAAAAATTGCGCGCCGCAGAACGCGCCAGCAGGTGCACGATGACTTCCGTGTCGCTGTTCGTCTGGAAGATGGAGCCGCGATGCTCGAGCTTGCGCCGCCATTCGAGCGCGTTGGTCAGGTTGCCGTTGTGGGCGACGGCCACCTTGCCTTTGTTGCAGTCGATGGCGATGGGCTGCGCGTTGAGCAGGCCCTTGTCGCCGGCCGTCGAATAGCGCGTGTGGCCGATGGCGGCGCTGCCGGGGAGCTTCGCCAGAACGTCGGGCTGGAAGATGTCGTGAACTTCGCCCATGGCTTTGTGCGCATAGAGGTCGGCGCCGTCGGTCGAGATGATGCCCGCGCATTCTTGGCCGCGATGCTGGAGGGCGTACAGGCCGAGGTAGGTGAGCTTCGCGGCGTCCGCGTTGCCGAATGCGCCAAAGACGCCGCACTCGTCGTGGAAGTGGTCGTCGGGGAGATTTCCGTTGTTCATGCTATTTGAAGGGCGCGCTGCAAACCACCCGCCCAGGCGTCGCGGAGTGACTCAACCGGCGCATCAATGAGCGCTCGCCCCTGAAGCTCGATACGCAACGTTCCGCGAGTGACGCGGCCGATCTCGCGCGGCACCACACCATATTGTCTCGCAGTCGCGAGAGCGGCGGCAAGCGAGCCCGGCGCGACGGAGACCACGGCGCGAGCGCCGCGCTCGCCAAAGAGCTGCGCTTCCGCGGGCTCGGCGGAGGCCGTCGAAGCGGTTTCCGAAAGGGACATGC
>DASPOW010000225.1:0-2924 GCA_035625855.1 Candidatus Methylomirabilota bacterium
CGCGAGGAATGCCAGGTCCGCGATGTCCCGGCCAATCAGGGGAAGTTCCTGAATCTGGTCGGGTGTAACGTCCGTCCGGACGTCCATCTTCGTCTGGTCCATCAGCGGGGCCGTAGCGGTGACTTCGACGGTCTCGGCCACCGACCCCGGCTTTAGCGTGAAGTTCTGGGTCGAGACGACGCCCACTTGCAATTCGACGTTGATGGCTTCAGCCGCGGCGAAGCCCGAGGCCGTTACCTTGACGTTGTAAAACCCCGCGGGCAGCAACTCGAAGCGGTAAAATCCGCTGTCGTTGCTTTCTGCATCGCGGGTCCAGCCCTGCGCTTTGCTGACGAGTGCGACCTTCGCTCCCTTGATAATCGCGCCGGACTGATCCGTAATCGTTCCCTGCAGCGAAGAGCTTGCTGTTGCCTGCGCGTGCAAATCCGCGTTTGCCGCAAACAACGCGACAACCAGCGCGATCGCAACGTACATGACCACCCTGATTCGTTCGTTCATTCGTTCCTCCGTGGTATGGCACCAAGTGCGCGAATCCATGCAATCCCCACAGCCCCGTAGTCCCCTAAAAAACGGACCGGCGGCGCAAGAAGCGCGACAGCTGGCCTTACTACTTACAGTTGTTCCGATGACCCCTGGCGAACCGACTTCCGATGGCGTCGCTTTTAGACCAGTTATGCCGCAAAGTCAAGGAATACTTCGACTTTCGCGAAGCCCGGGTGGTTTGGCGGAGGCCCTCGCTCACGGAGGACTAGTACGGCGCGGCCACGCGGGCGGTTGCCGCGGGATTTAGTGACCTACGAAAGGATAAATCTCGTCGGCGATCCAGTAGTTCTCAAAAAGAACCGCGAGCGCCGTACCCGCCAGCCACAACACCCAGCGCCAGCGCTTCCAGAATACAGAGAAAGAGATTCGCGCGGGAATGTCCACCAGGTAGGCGGCGGTATAGCAAGCGTTGGCGAGAAGCGCCAGGACGGTGAGCAGCAGCAGCGCCGAATGCTGCTCGCCGGGAGGAACTCGCAGCAGGTCGAGCGCGGGGCGGAAATGCGGCCAGGTCAAAAACAACCAACCGAGCGCGACCAGGGCCAGCAAGCCGTTGTAAAGCAGGCGGCGCGGCTCCCAGTAGCGCAGGGCGTCCAGGACCGCCTGTTTCCATTCGCTCATTCGCCGGACAAGCTACACTGCCACTCAAGCACCGTCAAGTACTTTTCCATGCAAAGTTAGTTGCCCGCCATGATCCCTCGCCTTCCACGGTGTGCCGCTGGTGTCTTCCCCCGACCCGCGCCAGGCAGCTTGACTCTGCGACCTCGACAGGCTTAGAAGCTTCCCCCATTCCGCAGACAACCCGGCGCGCGATTTGACGCGTGGAAGGGCCTCGCCTATACTCGGATTTCGATAGGACTTCTCGCCGGCGAATCCCCGCGGCTTCCTGAAAAGAATTCCCGGAGTGCAGGCGCGCTGCGCCGCGCGAGACTGTTTGTCGAGGAGAATCCGTGAGCGAAGCGAGCTGCCGGCGGGAACTGGAGCTGGAGATTCCCGCGGAAGAGGTGCAGAAGGCGACGGAGCGCGTGGCCAAGGAGTTCGCGCGCGTGGCCAGCGTCCCGGGCTTCCGGCCGGGAAAGGCTCCGGTGTCGCTGATCCGCCGCCGCTTCGCCGAAGACATCAAGGGCGAAGTGCTGCAATCGCTCGTGCCGGAGCGCGTGGAAAAGGAAGTTACGGCGCAGAAGCTCACCCCGGTTTCGCAGCCGAAAGTGGACAAGATTGACTACTCGGAGGGCGGCGCGCTGAAGTTTCGCGCTGTGTTCGAGGTTTTGCCGGAGTTTTCGCTGGCGGACTACAAGAACCTGGACATTGAGGTCGAGGAAACGAAAGTCACCGACGAAACCGTTCAAAAGGCGCTCGAGGAGATGCGCGAGCGGGCGGCGGCGTTTGCCCCAGTGGAAGGGCGCGCTGCGGCGAAGGGCGACTACGTGGAAATGAAACTGATGGGCACTCCCGCCGGGGGCGGCGAGCCGCTGCAGGCCGAGCGCGTTTTGTGCCACCTCGGCGCCGAGGAAACCCTCGAAGCCTTCAATGAAAACCTCGCCGGCGTGAATACCGGCGAGCACAAGGATTTCGACGTAGCTTACCCGGCCGACTATCCGGACGCCAAGCTCGCAGGCAAGACCTACCACTATGCCGTGGACGTGCTGGGAATCAAGACGAAGAAGCTTCCGGAATTGAACGACGAATTCGCGAAAGACGTCAGCAACCTGAAATCCCTCGAAGAGCTGCGGGCCGATTTGCGCAAGCGCATGGAAGCGGCTTCCGAGCAGCGGCGGAAGGAATTGGTCCGCGAGAAGCTCCTGGCGGCTCTGGTGAAGCTGCACGACTTCCCCGTGCCCGAGGCGCTCGTGGAGCAGCAGATGGACGTGCGCCTGGAGCGCGTGGTGCGCTCGCTGGCCGCGCAAGGCGTGGATCCGCGGGCGGTCAACGTGGACTGGGTGACGCTGCGGCGGCGCCAGCAGGAACGCGCCACCGACGACGTCAAGGCCGAGCTGATCGTGGACCGCATCGCCACGGCGGAAAAGATCGAAGTGAATGAGGAGGAAACCGACGCGGAGCTGGAACATCTCGCGGAGCACAGTGGCGAATCCGCAGCGGCGATTCGGGCCAAGTTGACAAAGCAAGGAACGCTCGATAGGATGAAAGCGAAACTGCGGAGCGACAAAACACTCGACTGGCTCGCGCAGAATTCCCGGATTCGAACGGTAGCCGCAGCGGTAGCGAAATAAGAACGGGTCCGGCTCCACCGAGCGCAATTTCCTGAGCATGAAAAATTCGAACGAAGAGCTCTATCGCGCGACAACCCTCGTTCCGATGGTCGTGGAACAGACCAGCCGGGGCGAGCGGGCCTACGATATTTACTCGCGGCTGCTGAAGGAACA
>DASPOW010000226.1:0-6900 GCA_035625855.1 Candidatus Methylomirabilota bacterium
GGGCGCGGCGGACTCGCCTTCCTTCGCGGCCAGGAAGGCCCAGCGGGAACTTCCGCGGCGAAGCGTGCCGCGGACATAGCTGCCGGAAAGCGAATGCTCGAGGTCGGCCGCGGCGCTGAGCGATTCGACCTGTTCATCGGGAAAAGCTTGCGCGAGAAAGTTCCTCAAGCGGGCGGAAAACTCTTCGCGGCGAATCTCTCGCGCGGCGCGCTGATAATCGCCGCGGATCACCTCCAGACGGTCGGGCTTGCGGCGGCCGAATCGCTGGACCGAGAGCGTCAAAGAGCTCGCGGAGGTTTCCGCAATGGCCACGATGCGGCGGGTCAGTTGAAACTGCCCGGACCAGAGATGCAGCAGCGGGCTTGCGGCTTTTCCGCGGACCTCCCAGGAGAGTTCCGGGAGCAGGGCGAGCCGCGTTCCGGCCTCGCGGACTTCGACGGGGCCGCCGGCGAAGACGCGAAGGTGGGTTTCGAGTTCCGCGCCCAGATCCACGGCGGGATTATAGAGGATTGAATGGGCGAAATTCTAAATACCGGGCGGCCGTCAGGCGAATCTTAATCCGCTGACGCGAACCGAGGGCTGCTGGCGGTTCCAGTCCGCCGGTATGTGCTCAAAGGAGATTGTGAAAGGCCGCCGCTGGCCGGGGGCGAGCGGAATCGCTTGGGCGCCCAGCACAACCCGCGTTTCGCGCAGTACGACCTGGTTCAGGGCGTCGCGAAACTCGATCGTAAGTTCCATTTCGCCGAGCGCGCGATCTCCGAGGTTGGCCACGACTCCCGAGAGCATGGTCACTTCCTGGTGTACGAAGTTTTCGGCGCGACTCATCGAGAAATCGCCCAGGGTGATTCGCGAGGCATAAGCCTGCTCGGGGGGACCGAACGGCAGTTGCACGCTTCGCGAGGTTCCTCGCGGGCCGGAAGCAAACAGATAGAAGAAAAGCACGATGAGAATCGCGAGCGCAGCCGCGGCGACCAGAGCGATTCCAAAGCGGTTGCGGTCGTCGCGGGAGGTCTGTGACTCGTCCGACATGTGCGGCGGCGTCCTCGCCTGCCTCTCAGCGGCCCACGGCAAGCCGCTGCACCAGCGGCTCCGGCAGGCCCGCGGAACGCATGCGCGCCTGAACGGCAGCAATATCGTACGGCACGCGCCAGAATTCAACGACCTGGTGGTCCAGGTCGGCGATCGCAAAGGCCGCACGTGCATCCGCATCGCGAGGCTGCCCGATCGACCCCGGATTCAATAGGTAACGGCGCTCCGGCTCCAGACGAAGAACGGCGTGGGTTTCGTTCGGACGGGGGCGGAGCGCGATGACTTCCAGGTCGGAATCGAAATAGGAGAATCCGCCCTGGTGATGGGTGTGGCCGAAAAACGTCACGCGGCCGGTGGAGTCGAGAAGACTTTCCAGGGCTTGCGCCGGAGTGAACACATATTCGTCTTCATCAAGGAAAGCTCCGTGGACCAGGACAATGCCGTCGGTTTCCAGCGGTCCCGGCGGTAGATCGCGGAGGAAGGTGAGGTTTTCCGGCGTCAGGCGGGCGCTCGTCCAATCCGCCGCGGCGCGGGCCACGGGATTGAAGTCCTCGACGGACATGAGTCCGCAGACGGCTTTGTCGTGATTTCCGCGAATGCACATCGCGCCGAGCTCGCGGATCTTGGTGATCGTTTCGTTGGGATCGGGACCGTAGCCGACCAGGTCGCCGAGGCACACCACGCGATCCCAGCGGTCCTTTGCCGCTGCGAGAGCCGCATCGAGCGCGACGCGGTTCGAGTGGAGATCGCTAAGGATGAGAATGCGCATGCGGGTCCAGTGAGCCGCCGATTATAGATGAAGCGCCGCACCCAGGTCGAAGGTTTCGCCGCTCCGCAACGTCGGAATTGCGCTGTTCCGCACGACCTTCTTCGTGCGCCCGCGAATCGTCCCAAAAGCGCAGCAATCCCGGATATGGGACTTGTCGCGTTCAGCATGAATACATCTGAAACACGCTGAATCTCTAAGGTTAAATGCAGAAAAAGTGGACGCGCCCAAGAAACTTTCTCCCCAAGCGTCTCGTCTATACGAGTGCAGCCGCAAATCGGGGGCTGTTCGATTTGGGTAGAAAAAACCCCGCGGTGGCAGCCGCGGGGCGTTGACACGCAATCTAATCCGGCTCTTGGTCCAGGAAAAGGTCGGTGTCGTCGGGTGCAGCCTACTCGCGCGCGCCGTACGTGTCAACTGGCCCCTTCCGGACGGGCTCTTGCCTGCGGCCAATTCGATTCCGAAGGAGCGTTGACTCGCATGAAAAGCACATCTCTCTTCCGTAGCGCCGCGCTGCTGGCCGCTTTGGCTCTGGCAGTTCCGGCTTTCTCAAAACCCATGACCAAGACGATTGAGATCTCGCGCTCGGCGAACCTCGGCAAGGCTTCCCTCTCCGCGGGCGAGTACCGCCTGACGATCGACGGCAACAGAGTGACCGTCAAGAAGAACGACAAGGTCGTCGCCGAAGCCGAGGGCCGCTGGGAAGAGCGCAACGACAAAGCGTCTTACGACTCCGTCGAAATCGCGGGCAATGGCCAGATTCAGCTCATCACCTTCGCGGGGCAGAAGCGCGTTTTCGTCCTGAACGAATAGCGTCCTGAATGCGGGGGTTTCCGTCGCCGAGGTTCCCTCCACTGACGAAAGGCGAGGGGCCGGTCAGGTCCGACGGTCCCTCGACTCCGATTCCCTGCGCGGCTAACGGATAAACATGCAATCGCCGTAACTGTAGAAACGGTATCCGGCGGCCACGGCATGATGATAGGCATCCAGCACGCGCTCGCGGCCCGCGAATGCGCACACCAGCGCGAGCAGGGTCGATCGGGGCAAGTGGAAGTTCGTGAGCAGCGAATCCACAGCGCGAAAGCGGAAGCCGGGCGTAATGTAGACCTCGGCGCTGGCGCTCCCCGAAGAGACAAACCCGCCTGTCCGCAGCTTCTCCGCACGCAGAGCAGCGTCTTCGAGCGCCCGCACAACCGTTGTACCGACAGCCAGAATCGGCCGGCCTGTTTTGTGCGCCGCCTCAAGACGCGCCGCGCTGTCCGCCGGGATTTCATACGCCTCGGCGTGGATCTTGTGGCCTTCGAGCGTGGCTGAGCGGATCGGCTGAAACGTTCCGAGGCTCACATACAGGGTCAACTCGCAGATCTGTGCGCCCCTTCGCTCGATGGCCCGGCAGACTTCCCGCGTGAAATGCAGGCCCGCAGTCGGCGCCGCTACCGCGCCTGCCCGCGAGGCGAAAACAGTTTGATAGCGCTCACGGTCGCCGCTTTCGTCCGGGCGCGCGATGTAAGGTGGAAGGGGAATGTGGCCCAGGCCCTCCAGGTGCCGCACGAGCGGCTCAGCGTCCTTCGAGTGAAAACGCAGTGTGCGCAGACCGAACTCCCCGCGGAACAATACTTCCGCCTCGACTTTCCCATCGCCGAACAGCAACCGCTCTCCTGTCTTGATCTTGCGGCCCGGATGGACCAGGGCTTCCCACGTGTCGGTTTCGGCTTCGATTTGACGCGTCAGCAAAACTTCGACTTTGCCGGTCAGGTGCTCTCGCCGGGTTCTTCGGCTGGGAGGCTGCGCGCGCACGCCCGCACGGCGTCCAAAAAGCCGCGCTGGGATTACCCGCGCATTGTTCACCACCAGTACCTCGTCGCCGCCGAGCAGTTCAGGGAACTCGGCGAATTCCCGGTCCTGGACTTCCCCAGACGACCGATCGAGAACCAGCAGCCGGGAAGCACACCGCTCCTTAAGGGGGTGCTGCGCGATCTGAGCCGCCGGCAAAGCGTAATCAAGTTCATCAAGCCGCATTGCAGAAAAGCAGTCTATCAGTGTTGGCTTTGCCGACCAAAGGCGCAGTGAGCCCTGCCCGGACGACGGTCGGCTGCATCCTGGGGCGACCGTATGCCATTGCCGAGAAGGATGTTACCTGGAAAGATGTCTTCGTGACTTCAGACTTGACAATCAGACACTAAGTTTATAGCATAACAACGCACTAATAACAGGAGGTGCGTTCATGAGGACTCTTTCCCGCTGGGACCCCTTCCGGGGACCCAATGCTCTCCAGGAGCCATTCAACAGGCTGTTGGATGAATTGACCGGCAGAACGACCGATCAATCGGCTCTTTCCGCTTGGGCGCCGGCCGTAGACATCTACGAGACCGAGCACGAGCTCGTTGTGAAGGCCGACCTTCCTGACGTGGATCCCAGGGACCTGGACATCCGCATCGAGAACAACGTGCTGACGCTGCGCGGCGAGCGTAAATTCGAAAAGAAGGTCTCCGAGGAGAACTACCTGCGCGTCGAGCGTGCGTACGGCTCGTTCAGCCGGAGCTTCTCGCTGTCGAACACCGTCAACCCCGAGGCCATCAAGGCCGACTATCACGATGGCGTCCTGACGCTGACGATTCCGAAGCGTGAGGAAGCCAAGCCGAAGCAGATCAAGGTGAACGTCGGTACGGCGGCTGCTGCGGCCAGGTAAGCCGGGGGGAAGAAACTGCAAGGGAGGGGCTGGCGGAACGCCAGCCCCTTGTTGTCTGATATGGGGTAGGAACAAGGAAGAACCATGCTGCGATTCGAGAAAATGACCGTGAAGGCACAGGAAGCGGTGCAAGAGGCTCAGGAAGTCGCCGCGCGCCATGAGAACCAGGCCATCGAGCCTCTGCACTTGCTCTCTGCGCTCGTGAACCAGACCGACGGCGTCGTACCGGCTCTGCTGACGCGCCTGGGTGTCCGCCCGGAGGCCCTTGCCGGTGAGATCGAGAAGGAAATCGCGCGCCTGCCCAAGGTCGGCGGCTTCGCGCAGCAGCACATGGGGCAAGGCTTGAATCGGGTTTTGGAAGGCGCCTTCGCCGAGGCAGGGAAATTCAAGGATGAGTTTGTTTCGACCGAGCATCTTTTTCTGGCGATTGCGGCGCAGGAGCGAGACCCCGCCGGGCAGATTCTGAAAAAGCAGGGTGCTTCGTACGAAGCCATCCTCCAGGCGCTCACGGGAGTGCGCGGCAGCCAGCGGGTAACCTCGCAGAACCCCGAGGCGACTTACCGCGCGCTGGAGCAATACGCCCGCGATCTAACCGAACTGGCGCGGCGTTCCAAGCTCGACCCGGTCATCGGCCGCGATGAAGAGATTCGCCGGGTGATGCAGATCCTTGCGCGGCGCACCAAAAACAATCCCGTGCTGATCGGCGAGCCGGGAGTGGGGAAAACCGCCATTGTTGAGGGCCTGGCGCAGCGCATCGTTTCCGGTGACGTTCCGGACGTGCTCAAAACGAAGCGCCTCGTCGCCCTGGACCTTGCCGCGATGGTGGCCGGCGCGAAGTACCGCGGGGAGTTCGAGGACCGGCTGAAGGCCGTCCTGAAGGAAATCACTGAGGCGGAAGGCCAGATCATTCTTTTCATCGACGAGCTGCACACGCTCGTCGGCGCCGGCGCGGCGGAAGGCGCCATGGACGCTTCCAACATGCTGAAGCCGGCCCTGGCCCGCGGCGAGCTGCGCGCCATCGGCGCCACCACCCTCAACGAGTACAAGAAGCATATCGAGAAGGACCCCGCGCTCGAGCGGCGCTTCCAGCCGGTGCTCGTCGAGGAGCCGACGGTGGAAGACACGATTGCCATCCTGCGCGGCCTGAAGGACCGCTACGAAGTGCATCACGGGGTGCGCATCAAGGACGCCGCGATTTTGGCCGCGGCGACGCTCTCGCACCGCTACATTTCCGACCGCTTTCTGCCTGACAAGGCGATCGACCTGATCGACGAAGCGGCCGCCAGCCTGCGCATGCAGATTGATTCGCTGCCCGTGGAGATCGATGAGATCGAGCGGCGCATCCTGCAACTGGAAATCGAGCGACAGGCGTTGCTCAAGGAGACGGACGCCCATTCCGTTGAGCGGCGGAAACAGATCGAGAAGGAGCTGGCCAAGCTGCGTGAGGAATCGAGCGCGCAGAAAGCCCGCTGGCAGGCGGAGAAGGAAGCCATCGCACGAATCCGCAAGCTGAAAGAGCGCATCGAGCAACTGAAAGGGGAAGAGCAGAGGCTGGAGCGGTCCGGAGACCTCGCCAAAGTGGCGGAGATTCGCTACGGGAAGATTGCGGCCGCGGAAAAGGAATTAAAGGAGGCTCAGAACCGGTTTGCCTCCGTGCAAAAAGACAAGGCGATGCTGAAGGAAGAGGTGGACGAGGAAGACATCGCGCGCCTGGTGAGCAAGTGGACCGGCATCCCGGTGGGTCGCCTGCTGGAGGGCGAAGCGCAGAAGCTTGTGCACATGGAAGAACGCTTGAAGCAGCGCGTGGTGGGCCAGGACGACGCCCTGGCGCGCGTGGCGAATGCCGTGCGCCGCAGCCGCTCCGGTCTCTCCGACCCGAAGCGTCCCATCGGCTCGTTTATTTTCCTGGGCCCGACGGGCGTCGGCAAAACCGAACTCGCCCGCGCCCTGGCCGAGTTTCTCTTCGACGACGAGAAGCTGATGATCCGCATCGACATGTCCGAGTACATGGAGAAGCACACGGTTTCGCGGCTGATTGGCGCTCCTCCGGGCTACGTCGGCTACGAGGAAGGCGGACAACTGACCGAACAGGTGCGGCGGCATCCGTATTCAGTGATTCTGTTCGACGAAATCGAAAAGGCGCATCCAGACGTTTTCAACGTGCTGCTGCAGATCCTGGAGGACGGAAGACTGACGGACGGCAAAGGCCGCACGGTGGATTTCCGCAACACCGTTCTGGTGATGACCAGCAACGTCGGCTCAGGGGCCATCTTTGAACTCGCCGGTCGCGACCCGGAACGCGCGCGCCGTGAAGCCATGGACGCGCTGCGCGCAGCGTTTCGTCCCGAGTTCCTGAACCGCATCGACGAAATCGTGCTGTTCAACCCGCTCGGCAAGGAGCAACTCGAACGAATCG
>DASPOW010000227.1:0-4984 GCA_035625855.1 Candidatus Methylomirabilota bacterium
GCTGCGCATGAAGGTAGCCGTCGAGGAAATCACCGGAATTGCCGGCGAGACCGGCGGCAACGCGAAGGATCAGGCAACACAGCGCCAGCGCGGAGTGACCGTGCAGGCCCGGGCGGGGGAAGGGGCGACCGCCGACGAGATCAACGTCATCGGCTTGACGGTGGAAGAGGCCTCGGGCCGGGTGGACAAGTTTCTCGACGAAGCAGCGCTGGCGGGCAAGCCGCGCGTGCGCATCATCCACGGACACGGCACGGGGGCACTGCGCAAGGGCTTGTCCGAATTTCTCGCGCAGCACGAACTGGTTGCGCGCCACGGCTTCGAAAGCGAGGAGCACGGCGGAAAGGCCATCACAGTTGTAGAATTGCGCTCGTAGAGTGAATCATGGCGGAAGCGGGGTCATTCGCGGACCGGGTCAAACAACAGGCGGACATCGTCCGCGTGGTGGGCGACTACGTCCGCCTGAAAAAAGCGGGCCAGAGCTTCATCGGGCTGTGCCCCTTCCATTCCGAGAAGACGCCTTCTTTCAACGTGCATCCCGTGCGGCAGATTTATCACTGTTTCGGCTGCGGGGTGGGCGGCGACGTCTTTCAGTTCGTGATGGAGATGGACAAGTGCGCGTTTCCGGAAGCGGTGCGCACCGTGGCGGAAAAGTGCGGCATTCCGATTCCGCGGCCGCGAGAACGCACCGCGGAAGAGCGCCAGGAAACACAGCAGCGCGCGGCCCTTGTCGAGATCCACCGCGAGGCGCAGGCGTTTTTCGTAAAGCAGCTCGAAGGGACGCTCGAGGGCAAGGCGGCACGCGCGTACCTGGAAGACCGCGGGCTGGATAAGGACGCGCTGGGGCGCTTCGGCATCGGGTACGCGCCGAGCGCCGGCGACGCGCTGTTACGGCACCTGAAAGGACGCTACGCGGAAAAGCTGCTCGGAGAGTCGGGCCTTGTCTCGCGCGACCCCGGCGGCCGGCTGTTTGACCGCTTCCGTCGCCGCATTCTCTTTCCCATCGCCAACGAGTCGGGAAAGATCGTGGCGTTCGGAGGGCGGGCGCTCGGTGACGACATGCCCAAGTATCTGAACTCCCCGGAAACGCCCATCTATTCGAAAAGCAATGTGCTGTATCACCTGGACCGCGCGAAGGACGCACTGCGGCGCAAGGATTTCGCGGTGCTCGTGGAGGGTTACATGGACGCCATCGCTGTGGCGCGCGCGGGCGTGAGCAACGTCGTGGCCAGCTGCGGCACAAGCCTCGCCGAGCCGCAAGTGAAGCTTCTCGGGCGCTTTACCCGAAACGTCGTGGTCAATTACGACCCGGACTCCGCCGGCCAGGCTGCGACGGAGCGCTCCATCGCGCTGCTGCTTGAACAGGGCTTTTCCGTGCGGGTCCTGGCGCTCCCGCCTGTAGGGGAACAAAAGGCCGATCCCGACCTTTTTATTCGTGAGCGCGGCGCAGACGAGTATGAAAGACAGCTGCAGGCCGCGCCGGACTACGTGGACTACTTGATCGGCCGCGCGCGGCGCATGGATCTTTCGACCGGCGAAGGCAAGCTGCGCGCGGTGAACTTCCTGCTGCCCTACGTGCAGAAGATACCGAACAAGCTCCTGCGTTCGGAATGGGCCACGCGGATCGCCCAGCAGTTGCGGGTGGAGGAGCCGGTGCTGCGCGAATCGCTGCGCAAGGCCGCGGCCGAGCGGCGCAGCGAAGTCAAGGCGCGTCCCGAGCTGATGGGCCGGACGGTGCGCCCGGCGGAGCGGCGCATCATCCAGATGCTCACCGAAGCAGAAGGGCTGCGCATGGAGCTGGCTCGGCGCCTGCAGGAGGCGCAGCTCGTCGAGGGCCTCGAAGCCGAGAAAGTCATCGTTGCACTGGTCGCCGCGAATCTTTCCGGGGAGCCAGTGCAGGCAGCATCCGTGGCCGGTCTCCTCGAGGAGCGCGAGCGGCGGATCTTCTTTGAGGTACTTTTTGAGAGCAGCGCCGAATCAACCTGGGAAGAGGCCGAGAGTTGCCTCGAAGCGCTGCGGCGGCGGAAGGTGGAACGCGAACTGGCTGACCTTCAGCAGCAGATCGAAGCAAATTCGACGGGGCCGCAATTGCGGGAGCTTCTTGAGAAGAAGCAGTCGCTGATGAGGCGGCTGGCCGCAGCCGGCGGCTGAAGACTGGCGGACGACGAACAGGCCGCTAGATCTTCGACCAGAAAGCGAAGGCAACCGCGCCCACGAGAAAAACGAACGACACGGCGTGGTTCCAGCGGACGCGTTCCCCCAGGTAGATCCATGCAAACACCACGAAGACACAGAGGGTGATGACTTCCTGGATGATCTTGAGCTGAAACACCGTGAACTCGCCGTAGCCGATGCGGTTCGCCGGCACCTGGAAGCAGTACTCGGCGAAGGCAATGAGCCAGCTTACGACGATGACGACAATCAGCGGCGACCGCCGGTATTTCAAGTGGCCGTACCACGCGATGGTCATGAAGAGATTGGAGCAAAGCAGGAGCAGGATCGTTTTCATGGCGAGGCGAATCGTAGCATGGGAACGAAGCGACGCTCGGTGTGCGTGTACGGACAACAAAACCGTTGACGGCAAAGGACCCAAGTGGGTAACGTAATAGGGTTTGCCGGAGTAACGAAACCGTACCCTCCGGCATCTATATAGCTGTGCGTCCCTATTGGCGGGGCGCGCAGGTTCCCTGACGCGGGGAACGCGGCGATTAAGGGCGAATCGCTGAACAGGCTGCGGTGCGGAAGGAATCTCAGAACATAACCGAGGCTAGACAAGGGAATTCCATGCGATTCCTGCGCCCCGGCGTTTGCATCGTCGCGCAGCGGAGCGGGCGCCCGCGCAGAGGATTCCTCGACGGCTTCGACTTTTCCATGTCGCGGCGAAGCGGTTCATAACGGGAGGCTTTGTGGCGCTGGCTCTTGAAGAAAAATACGATGCGGTACGCCAGCTCGTGGCCATGGGCAAGGAGCGCGGGTACCTGCTCTATGACGAGGTAAACGATACCCTTCCGCCCGAAGTGCATTCCTCCGAAGAAATCGACGACCTGCTCTCCACGTTTGAGCGCTACGGGATCGACATTTACGAGGACGCGGCCACGGCCAAGAGCGCACGAGCAGCACTGGAACTGGCCGAGCCCGGCGCAGAGGCGGAGCCGAAAGAGGAGTTTCAGCCCGAGGGTTCCGACCTCGACCTGACGCCCGGGACGCTCGAAAAGACGAACGACCCGGTCCGCATGTACCTGCGCGAGATGGGCACGGTCCCGCTGCTGACGCGGGAGGGCGAGGTCGCCATCGCCAAGCGTATCGAGCGCGGCCAGCTTGTAGTGATGAAAGCCATCACGCGTTCGCCGATTGTTATCAAGGAGCTCATCTCCGTCGGCGAGGATCTGCGCAAAGGCGCGCGGTCCATCAAGGAGATTGTCCAGTTCGACGACGAAGAGCTGACTGAAGAGAAGATCGCCAACAAGACCAAGCAGACGCTCAAGCAGATCGACAAAATCGCCAGGCTGTACGACGCGGCCCTGTCTCAGGCGGCGAAGCTCGAGAAGATACCGAAGGCGAAGAAACGCACGTGGGTGCGCGCGAAGTGGGCGGTGGCGCGGACCCGTGTGGAGATTTCGCTCGCCATGCGCGCGCTCGACTTCAACCCGTTCGAGAAAAAGCGCCTGGTGGACAAGATGCGCGGCACGGTCGAGCGCCTGCAGTCGCTCGAGCGCGAAGCGGTGCGGCTGGAACGCCGAGTGGAGGCCTCCAAGGGCGACACCGCGCTCGAAGCGCGGCGCGAACTGCGCACCCGGCGCTCCGAACTGAAGGACATCGAAGAGCAGAGCGAAGTCGGGCTGACCGACCTGAAGCGCACGCTGGTTTCCATCCAGCGCGGCGAAGCGGAGGCCGAACAGGCCAAGAAGGAACTGATTGAAGCCAACCTGCGTTTGGTCGTGTCCATCGCGAAGAAATACACCAACCGCGGCTTGCAGTTCCTGGACCTCATCCAGGAAGGGAACATCGGCTTGATGAAAGCCGTGGACAAGTTCGAGTGGCGCCGCGGCTACAAGTTCTCGACGTATGCGACGTGGTGGATACGCCAGGCCATCACCCGCGCCATCGCCGACCAGGCGCGCACCATCCGTATTCCAGTGCACATGATCGAGACGATTAACAAGCTGGTGCGCACCAGCCGCCAGCTCGTGCAGGAACTCGGCCGCGAGCCCACCAGCGAAGAGATCGCCAAACGCATGGACATTCCCGTCGGGAAGGTCCGCAAGATTCTGAAGATCGCCCAGGAGCCCATCTCCCTGGAAACGCCCATTGGAGAGGAGGAAGACTCGCATCTTGGGGATTTCATCGAAGACAAGGGCGTGGTGTCGCCTTCCGACGCGGTTATCAACCTAAATCTGAAGGAACAGACGTCTTCGGTGCTGAAGACGCTGACGCCGCGCGAAGAGAAGGTCATCAAGATGCGCTTCGGTCTGGACGACGGCAGCGAGCATACGCTGGAGGAAGTCGGCCAGTCGTTCGCCGTCACGCGCGAGCGCATCCGCCAGATTGAAGCTAAGGCGCTGCGCAAGCTGCGGCATCCTTCGCGCTCCCGCAAGCTGCGCGCGTTTCTCGAGGGGCCCTCGCGCGACTACCTCTGAGTTTGCAAGTCGGCGCCCGCGTACCCGCCGGCTAACATCTCCTCTCATCGAAATCCGACGCCCGCGTATTAGAATGAGGGCACCGGCCCGGCCAGGTCATGAGAGCCTCGGGGAAAATACTGATTGCGCTGGTGTCGCTGCTGCTTGCCGTGGCGGGCACGGGAGTATTTCTTACCCGCACGCCAAGCGGCCCGGTTGCCGTCCAGCCTAAGCAGGGTCCACCGCCTCCGCCCCTGGTGGACGAGCAGCCGCTGCGCACCGCGCGCGCGGTCTCCATCCTCGCCTCCACGATTGAAGAGGAAGTCCTCTCGAAAAAAACGCTGCACATCGCGGACCACGACGTGGACCTG
>DASPOW010000228.1:0-2253 GCA_035625855.1 Candidatus Methylomirabilota bacterium
CGACGGGCTGTCCATGAAAAACGGAAAGAGGCGACGAAGAGCCCGACATGGTACGTTCTTCGAGGATCTAGGGGACGATGAGAAGGACCTTGGCGGAGTCCCGGGTCATGGTGTCATGTGTTGGAGGGACAAGCAGATGAAGAAGAGCGTGGCGAAGGGCAGGGGCGCTCCGAAGACGGTGGACGAATACCTGGCGCGGGTTCCGCAGCCGGCGCGCGGGACGCTCGAGAAAGTGCGAGCCGCGATACGCGCCGCTGCGCCCCGCGGGGCGACCGAGACGATCAGCTACGGGATTCCGGCCGTGAAACTCGACGGTATCCTGGTGTGGTTCGCGGCATTTGCGAAACATTGCAGCCTGTTTCCGGGCGCCTCGGTGATCGCGGCGTTTCGGAGCGAGCTCAAGGGCTATACGTTATCCAAGGGAACGATTCAGTTTTCCGTGGACAAGCCTTTGCCTGCGGCGCTGGTGAAAAAGCTGATGAAAGCCCGGGTCGCTGAGAGCGAGCAGAGACGCAAGAAATGAAACAGAAAAGGAGCAAACTCGGATGCGAGCGCGGAGGCAGGACGTGGTGTTCCGGAATCGCGCCAGGGGTCGCGCGGCGCGGCCGGGCGATTTGCTGCGATTCGCTGCCGGCTGAGAAGGAATGCTGAACGGCACGTATTCATTTAAGGCCGGGACGCGCTCCTGACGTAGACTCCGGTTATGACATTCACCAAGCGGCTGCGCGACGGTGTACGGCGAGGCGAGATTACCTGCAGCGTACGTATCTGGAAGCGACCGCACGTGCGGGTGAGCGGGCGGTACCCGATGGAAGAGGGCGAAATTGTGGTGGACTCGATCGAGCCTATCGGCTTTCCGGATATCACGCCGGAGCTGGCGCGGGAATCGGGCTTCCTCGGGGTGCTGGACCTGTTGAAAGTGGCGAAACACGGCGGCGGCGAGAACGTCTACCTGATCAGGTTCCACTACATCGGACCGCGGAGAAGACGCGCGGCGACGAAATCCCTGAGGCGCAAGCCGGGCTAGACTCTTCCGGGCGTGGCGCAGGCGGCTTCGTGGAACCTGCGGGCGCCGATCCCCGTACCTTTTTCTGGCGCACGTTGCTTGACTCATCGTGTCGAGTTGGAGGGCCTTCATGCCGCGATTCGTTGGCGCCAAGAAATCTGCCCGCTGGTTGCTGGCCGGAGTGTTTGCGGCGGCGGTGGGCGTTGCGGCGCATTCGCGGCCACAAGAAAGGGCCGGGAACGCGGCCCAGTATGCGCTCGCACCGGGAGATGTGTGGGTGCGGGACGTCACGCTAATCTCGCCGGAACTGCCCGCTGCGCTGCCGCACGCGCACGTGGTGGTGCGCGGAGAACGCATTGCTTATGCCGGAGAGAAGATGCCGGGGGGCAAAGCTTCCGGCGTGACCATTGTCGAGGGGGCGGGACGGTACCTGACTCCGGGCTTGATTGACGGGCACGTGCACCTGGCTGAAATGCCAAGGCCGGCGGACGGGACGCCAAGCCCGTTTGCGCCAGCTTATTTCCGCCAATTGCCGCGCAGCTACGTCTATTTCGGGTTCACGGCCGTCGTGGACCTGAACATCGTGGACCGCGAGCGTGTGGAGCAAATCCGCAAGGCGGAAGTTGCGCCGGACATCTTCGATTGCGGGAATGCGCTGGCGCTGGCCAACGGCTACCCGATGAACTACGCGCCGCCGGAGCGGCGCTTCGAAATGTACCCCAACTTTCTGTACGACCCGCGGCAGGCGGACGCAATCCCTAAAAAGTATTCACCGGCAGAGCACACGCCGGAGGCGGACGTGGGGCGCGTAGCGGACGGCGGGGGGATTTGCGTCAAGGCGCACTACGAGCCGGGGTTCGATCCGAGAGCGGAAAGACTCCCGGTGCCGGCGGAGGAGATGATGCTGCAAGTGCGCCATGCGGCGCATGCGCATCATCTGCCGCTGCTGCTGCATGCGAATTCGCTCGAAGCACACCGGTTCGCGGCGGACGTCGGGGTGGACGCGGTGGCGCACGGACTATGGAACTGGCAGGCGCCGAGCGATCCGGGCGGCGCGCAGCCTCCGGCGGCGGTGCGCGAGGTGCTTGACGCGGAGAGGCGGGCGGGGATCGCCTACATGCCGACTTCGCGGGTGCTGGGCGGGTTGGCCGACATGTTCGATCCGGCGTTCCTCGACGACCCGCGCGTGGCGAAGGTACTGCCGGCGGAACTGATCGCGTGGTACCGCACCCCGGATGGGCAATGGT
>DASPOW010000229.1:0-5014 GCA_035625855.1 Candidatus Methylomirabilota bacterium
TTGTAGATTCAAAAACGCGCGAATAGCCTCAGGAACACTCATCTTGAAAAATTGATCGCTGGCAATGCGGGGAAACCGAATTTGCTCAAGCGGCGGAAGACCGCCCCAGACTGGCGGTTTCGCTGGAGCTGTAGTATCAGCGGGTTTCCCCGCCTTTGCCTGCACCCACGCAATCATGCGGTCCAAGTTCTCACGCTCCTGTAGAAGTTCCCTTAGTATGGCCTCGTAGTTTGCTCCCTCACTCATGTCTTTGCCTCCAAGCAAATCTGCGCTAGAATACAGAAGGGTGTTAAGGGGTAGGCTTTCACCTACACCTTCGCCCTTCTCAAGGGCGCTGAACGTAACACGTTCACCACCTGCTTTCTGGGATCTGCAGGCTACTCCTTGGTCGGTGTTGCTGCAGGTCTCTACTTCCCCCTCAAAATACATGCTTTGCGCCGTCGTGTCAATGTTTGGGCTGGCGACGGACTGGAACATTAAATGTCAACGCAAATCGGGAATTGATACTTCGCTTTACTTTCCCTATTGACATTCTTTGAGCCGCCATTATGAATCGGCGGGTGGGACACCCTTTGCACAGTAGGATCTGTCTGGAGCGCCACATCCCTTTCCCTTTGGGAAAGGGTGCGGGTTTGCTCTTCGTCCCGTCAGGCGGCTTTGACCGTGAGGCGAAGGCCGATCGCGCGCGTGACCGCCACCAACGTGGACAGGCGCGGATTGCCGCGCGGGGATAGCGCGCGATAGAGGCTCTCGCGCTCGATGTCGGCGGCTTTGGCGACCTTGGCGATGCCCTGGGCGAGGGCGAGGTGGCGCAAGGCAAGAAGCAGAACCCGGGGATCGCCCTCGTCTTCGAGGGCAGCCTTGAGGTACTCCGCGGCAAAATGCGGGTCCTTGCGCAAGCGGCGGATGATGGCTTCGTCGTGAGACCTGCTGGCTTTGCGTTTCATGGTGCGGTCCTTTCCCTGTAGTCTTTCAGATACTGCAGTGCGCGCTCGATGTCCGTGGACTGCCTGCGTTTATCTCCGCCACACAGAAGCAGAACGCATTCGCGGCCGGTCATCGCGTAATAGACGCGGTAGCCAGGGCCCCAATCAATCCGCAACTCACGCAATCCATGGCCCAGGGATTTGGAGTCGCCGAAGTTCCCGACGGCGAGGCGGTTGATGCGAATTGCAATCTTGGCTTGCGCTCGCGCGTCCGCCAGATGCGTCAGCCAATCGTCAAAGATGTCCTCTCCCGCGCGGCTGATATAGTGGCGGATTTCAATCGCGCCCTTCATTGTAATTTATAAGTTACAAATGGGCAAGGGCTCGCTCGGGGCGGCGATTGCTGCCGGAACCGGGGCCGGGCGCCCCGCACGTCGGCCTCGCGTGGGGAATCTGATCCTCTCCCGTTTACTCTTGAGGGGACGACCGAAGGGCCCATCATTTGCCGCCACCTATCCAGCCGGCTACCGGCGCCCAGAAAGTGCCCCAGCCCGTTCCAAAATGGAACGCACGCTTTTCTCTTGACTAAAGTATTACTCCTGTGGTACTGTATCGCGTGTTTAGTATCCTCCAGGCCGTTCCCCCACCGAAGGTCCCCCGTACACCGGAACCCAAGCTCGCGCCTAAGCCCTCTGGAATGAACACTTCCGCAAAATCGCGTTCTAACCCCTTTAGAATCCGCACTTCCAAAATCATTGGACTTAAAGTCCTTCAGAATGAACACTTCCGCAAAAACCCCCGGGGGCGGGTTGATCACCTCGCCGGCCGAAACGCAGACAATGGCCGCACCGGGAGCTGCGCCGGGGGCGCAATCCGCCGTTGCGCACCGGGGCACAGTTGCGGTAGGCTCGCGCGCAGTTCGTCGCACGTCCCCGGTAATCCACGGAGAAATTCCATGAAACGAAGATTGATTGTGCTCGCGTTGCTCTGCGTGTGTTTCGCAGCGCGCGCGGCAGCCCAGGAAAAGGCGGTCGCCGACCAGGCGGCACGCGCCAAGGCTACCGTCCAGGAAGACCCCGTCAAGATGGCCTCCCCCCCAGCGGGCGCGAAAGCCGCGTTCGCCGGCACGCTGGTCGCCGATGGGCCGACCCCGCCTTCGACGGATCCGCCGCCGTGCGACTGCGGCTGCTATTCGGTTTTCAGCTTTGCGTTCTGGTCGTGCGCCTTCGGGGGCGGGGCTTGCTGCCTCAACGATGCACCGGGCGGTGGTGGATCCCACCCGCCCCTCAATGCCCTGTGGCGTCCTTCGCCGCTGGGGAGCACGAAACCGATGTTCATTCCGGTGAATGATAAGGAGGTTCCCGCTGTTCCGGCGGTGAAGGCCGCGCCGGTCGCCAAGCCTGCAAACGAAACGCTCGTCGCCGATGGAGGCGGCCCGGTGCCGCTTGACCCGCCCCCCTGCGACTGCAGCTGCTATTCGGTTTTCAGCAGGGCGTTCTGGTCCTGCGCGTTCGCAGGTGGGGCTTGCTGCGTCAACGACGCGCCCGGCGGCGGCGGATCTCACCCGCCTCTCAATGCCCTGCGGCAACCGGCGCCGCTCGGAAGGCCGGCTGGCTGGCAAGCAGGCAACGGCAATGGCGTGTTTTTCGCCCAGCCATCGGCGCGGCCGAAATACCGGTCTACGATCAGGCTGCTCAACGTGGATGCGCCTCTGCCGAAACCGAGCCCGGGGGCGCCTCCGCCTCCGCCGTGCGAATGCGGCTGCTATTCGGCTTTCAGCTTCGCGTTCTGGTCGTGCACCTTCGGGGGCGGGGCATGCTGCCTCAACGATGCGCCCGGCGGCGGTGGAACTCACCCGCCTCTCGACACACTGTGGCACTCGCAGCCGCTCGGGAATGCGAGCCCGGCGGCTGCGCCGGTCAGCGCCAGGAAGTGCCCTGAGCCGGACCTGAATTCGTTCCGTCTGGACGATTCGACCATCGTGCTGACGGCGGAGCAGAGGGCCAGGCTGTGGCCGCGCATGGCGCGCGAAGTCCGGCCGGATGCGGTCGAGGGCCTGCGGGCGCTTTTCCCCGCGGGCGACGGACCGATTGAGGTGACGCCGCAGCTGCGCGCGGCCGTCCTGTTGTATGTCGCGCGCCACCTGGCTACGCCGCTGGGAGACAGCCCGAAGGATCGGGCCATCGCCCGCTTCGTCGGCGAGCTGGAAAGCTCCGCGCCGCTGGCGGAGTAGGATGGGTGACACGCCGCCCTAGCGGGCGGCGGTGAACACGATGGCCTGCATCCCGGCGTCGAGCGGGCCGGAGCCGAAGCGCTGGGCCAGCGCCGCGGTCACGGCTTCGGTGACCCGGCCAAGGCCGGCCGGATCGCGCGCCTCGATTTCGTTGCGCAGCGGGCTGCCCTGGCAGAGCCCGACGACGACCTCGCGCAGCGAAGCGGCGCGGCTGCGGCGCGCGACGACGTCCGCCTTCGTGTCGCGGAAGCCCGCGGCGCGAAGCTCGCTCCGGATTTTGGCGGAGTCGAAATAGCCGAATGGCGTTCGCTCGATGAAGCGCGGCGGGTCCTGCGGAAAGAGCGCCGCGACGGCGACATTGATCGCGTCGGACAACTCGTTTTCGGCGAGGCGGTCCCACACGCTGAACAGGAAATGGCCGCCGGGCTTCAAGACGCGGTGCGTTTCACGGTACGCGGCCGTTTTGTCCGGGAAGAACATCGCGCCGAACTGGCACACGACGAGGTCGAAGGACGCCTCGTCGAACGGCAACTGCAGAGCGTCGGCCTGCCGCCAGACGATTCTCGCATCCGCGCCGGTGCGCGCCGCGGCGAAGGCGATCATCGGCTCGTTCAGGTCGGTGGCGACGATGCCCGCGGACCCGGGAAGCGCGCGGGCCAGGGCCCGCGTCGCGATGCCCGTGCCCGCGGCGAGTTCCAGGAGCTTCTGCGGCTGGAGCGCAGCGACCCGCGCGGCAAGGTCCTCGGCGTAAGGCTCGAAGAGCAGCGGGCCGAGATGCCGGTCATAGAGTTCCGGAATCGAGCCGGAGAAGACGTTGTCAGCCTGGGCCATGGAGTCGCGCCAACTGGCAGCGTAGCTTAGCAAGCCTCGGAAAAGAAACCAAACGAAGCGGAAAAAGCGTCCCATATGATAGGGCCAGACGTAGAAGGAAACGAGATTACGAGGAGCGAAGATGAGAACACGCTTGTACACAACGATTGCTTTGGCTCTCTTGGTCGCTGCACCCGCGTTCGCGCAACGCGGGGAAGAGCGGGGAGCCAATCCGCCGCGCGGAAACCAGGGGCGAATTCCTCCGGCCCCGCAGAAACGTACGCCGGGAACCAAGCCGGAGACCGAGCGGCACCCCAACGGACACAGAGACGAAACGCAGCACGTCAGCCGGGACCGCTGGTTCGGGCACGATCGGCCGAACGACCGGCGCTTTCATGTGGATCATCCCTGGGAGCACGGCCGGTTCGAGCATTTCGGGCCGGGCTTCCGCTACAGCATTATCCGGTTTGACCGCGACCGCCATCGGTTCTGGTTCCCGGGCGGCTTTTATTTTGAAGTCGCCGCGTGGGATTGGCCGATTTGCGCGGACTGGTGCTGGGACTGCGGAGACGACTTCGTGGTGTACGAAGACCAGGATCACATCGGATGGTACCTGCTCTACAACGTCCACACCGGCGTCTATGTGCACGTGATGTACATGGGGATGTAAGCCGGCGGAGTCAGGAAACAGAAAGGGCGTCCCGCTCGACCGGGACGCCCTTCGATTTGGGATTGAGGCGCAAGGGCGAGCTGGAATGCCTTAGTACATGCCGCCCATGCCGCCCGCCCCGGGAGCGCCGGCGCCGGCAGCCTTCTTGTCCTCTTCCTTGAGCTCGGCGACGAGCGCTTCGGTGGTGAGCATCAGGCCCGCGATGGAGGCTGCATTCTGCAGCGCCAGGCGGGTGACCTTGGCCGGGTCGATGACGCCCATCTTGACCATGTCGCCGTACTCACCGCTGTCCGCGTTGAAGCCGAAGTTCTCGTCCTTGGACTCGCGGATCTTGCCGATCACCACAGCGCCTTCGTGCCCGGCGTTGTGAGCGAT
>DASPOW010000230.1:0-3617 GCA_035625855.1 Candidatus Methylomirabilota bacterium
CTTTACGTTCTTGGTGTTGCTTGCCTTGATTCTGCTCATGGTTGCGATTGGCCTGCTGCTGCCCAAGGCGCATGTCGCGACGCGTCGGGCGAGTTTCCATCAGCGGCCGGAAGACGTTTGGAAGGCCATTACGGACATTGATGCCATGCCGTCCTGGAGAGAAGACGTAAAGAGCGTGCAGCGGCTTCCGGATCGCAATGGCCTGCCGGCATGGATCGAGAAAAACGGCTCCGACAGCCTGCCTTTGCAGACCGTGACGTGCCAGCCGCCGCAGAGACTCGTGGTCCGTATTGCGGATCCCAGTCTGCCGTATGGGGGAACGTGGACGTATGAGCTCGCTTCATCGCCCGTCGGCGCCGTACTGCGCATCACGGAGAATGGAGAAGTGAAGAACCCGCTTTTCAGGTTTCTTTCGCGCTTTGTGTTCGGACACACAGCCAAGATGGAAACCTACCTGAAGGGCCTGGCCAAGAAGTTTGGCGAGCCTCCGCAGGTCACGGAATAGACCTAAAACGAAGGGAGCAGGAGCATGGGACAGGAACGGATGTGCACGGTCCGGCATGGCAAGGAAAAATCGCCGGGGAAAGCCCTGCTCGAGACGGCGGAGATTCTCTTTCGCGGGAGTTTCCGGCTGAAGATTCCGTTCGTCTCTATCAAGTCCGTGCAAGCCATTGATGGCGAATTGCGGGTCCAGTCGGCCGATGGGCTGACGGTTTTCGAACTGGGGGCCGCGGCGGAGAAATGGCGGGACAAAATCCTTCACCCCAAGACGCGTTTCGAAAAACTCGGCCTAAAAACGGGAGCCGCCGTGGGTCTCGCGGGGTCATTTGACGACGAATTTCTAAAGGAGCTGCGCGGGCTAACAACAGACATTGCCGAGGGACGAGCCGCCAACCGGGACCTGTTTTTCTTCGCGGCAGAGACCGCCAAGGACCTGGCGCGCGTTGCCGGGCTCGCGAAACAGATAAACGGCGCAGGGGCGCTCTGGATCGTTTATCCCAAGGGGCGGGCGTCCATTACGGAAAACGGCGTAATCTCCGCCGGGCGCAAGGCTGGCCTGAAGGACGTCAAAGTCGTGGGCTTTTCGGCGACACACACGGCGCTGAAGTTCGTAATTCCGGTCGCCAAGCGCTGAGCGCAGCGGCCCTTGGCAAACGCGACGCCGCAATTCGGCCCGGCGTTTCACATTCGCAGAGACATCTCTATGATGGGAAGCCATGGGCGCCCTGCTCGAGCTTCAACGCCTCACCATCGAACTGCCGACGGCGCGAGGCGCTGTGCGGCCCGTGAACGACGTATCGCTGCAAATCGGCGAGGGCGAAGCGCTGGGGCTCGTCGGTGAATCGGGCAGCGGCAAAACCATGCTTGCCCTGACGCTGATGGGGCTCCTTCCGCCCGGCGCAAGGCCAACCGGGCAAGCGCTCTACTATCCCGAGAATCTCGAGGCCGTCCGGAGCAGCGCCCCGGAGCCCCGCCTGCGAATGCGAGCGATTCCTCCCAGCGTCTCCCCGGCTTCCGATCATCGATTCACTCCCCTCAATCTCGCGGCCTTGCCGGAGTCCCACTGGCGTCAAGTACGGGGGCGCGAAATCGCCATGGTCTTTCAGGAGCCGATGACCGCGCTCAATCCGGTTCTTCGCGCCGGGGCGCAAGTCGAAGAAGCCGTCCGCGCGCATGAGCCGAAGCTCGATTCCGGGGAAGCGCACCGCCGCGCCCTGGAGGCGATGAAGCTGGCTGCCGTTCCGGAGCCGCAGGTTCGCGCAAAGCAGTTTCCGCACCAGCTTTCCGGCGGCTTGCGGCAACGCGTGCTCATCGCCATGGCCATTGCGGGCGGGCCGCGCTTTCTGATCGCGGACGAGCCGACGACGGCGCTGGACGTGACCGTGCAGAAGGAGATACTCGCGCTGCTGGACCGATTGCGCCGCGAACTGGGGCTAGGCCTGCTTTTCATTACCCACGATTTCGGCGTGGTAGCGCAGGTGGCGGAGCGGGTCGCGGTGATGTACGCCGGGCGCATCGTCGAGGAAGGCCCAACATGCGAAGTGCTTGCACGGCCCCGGCACCCCTACACGGAGGGCCTGCTGGCCGCCTCTCCGCGTTTGCAGCGGGATGCGCTTCGGCCGATTGCCGGCACGGTACCGCCGCTCACGGCGCTGCCGCCCGGATGCGCGTTCGAGCCGCGCTGCCCGAAGCGCGTTCCGCAGTGCCGGGCGGGCGTTCCGGATTTGCGCCCCGCGTCGCCCGGGCATACGGCGCGCTGCATTCTGGTCTAGCGCAGTACCGATGGGAGTTTCATGACGGCTGACGCCATCCTGCTGGAGGCACGCGACCTGCGAAAGAGTTTTCGCCGCAACGTGGGCTTGTTCGCAGAGGATCCCGCGGCGGACGTCGAGCGGTTCACTGCCGTGGATGGCGTGAGCTTCGACCTGCACGAAGGCGAGACGCTGGCGGTGGTCGGCGAGTCCGGCTGCGGCAAGACCACGCTGGCGCGGCTGGTGCTGCGCCTGATCGAGCCGGACGACGGGGCACTGCGCTTCGCCGGCGAGGATTTGCTGGCGGCGCGCGGGCGGCGGCTGCGCGAACTGCGCCGCCGGATGCAGATGGTGTTTCAGGATCCGTTTGCCTCGCTCGATCCGCGCATGAACGTGGCTGAAATCGTAGGCGAACCTCTGGCGATTCACGACCCTCGGGTCTCTAGAGCCGAGCGCCAAACCCGCGTTGTAGCGATGCTCGAACGGGTGGGGCTTGCCGCGGACGCTCTCGGCCGCCACCCGCACGAGTTCTCCGGCGGACAGCGGCAGAGAATCGGAATCGCGCGGGCGCTGGTCTTGAAGCCCAGGCTGGTGATTGCGGATGAGCCGGTCTCAGCGCTGGATGTTTCGATCGGCGCTCAGGTCTTGCTGTTGCTTCAGGACCTCCAGGCCGAGCTTCGCCTGACGTATCTCTTCATTTCGCACAGCCTGCCGGCCGTGGCGCAGATTGCCACGCGCATCGCGGTCATGCGCGCGGGGAAATTCGTCGAAGTGGGCCCGGCCGAAAAAGTTCTGACGCGGCCCGAGCATCCCTACACGCAGCAGCTCCTGGCGGCAGTCCCTGCCATGCCGAGCAAGGAATGAATCGCTCCGGCGCAATGCCGGTCAGCGCCCAGCCGCCTTGGCAGAATCCCGGTTTTCCGGAGACTCCATGCCAGCGTCTGCCAGCAGCGCATGAAGTGCCCCTTCCCCTGCGGCCCCGCGCTGCGTTCCGGCAAGGTTGCCGTCACGATCAATCACGACGTAGATCGGATAAACCGTCGCCTGGTACATTGCGGCCAAGTTTGTGTCTTCCATCAAAACGATCTTGCAAGTTCGCGGATGCTTCTCCAGGTATTTCGCGACCGTCTTCTTCGATTCTCCAACGTTGATGGCGAGAACGATGAGACCTTTGTCGGCGAGTTCATGACCGATCTTGTCGACAAAGGGGGCTTCGTCAGCGCAGTAGGCGCACCAGGTCGTCCAGAATTCCAGAAGGACGACTTTCCCCTTGACGGAGTCGTTTGAGAATCTCTCGCCTTCCGTTGTCCTGGCCGTGAAGCGCGGCGCGCGTTCCTTGGTTGCCGACGCGACGGCAATCCAACT
>DASPOW010000231.1:0-5941 GCA_035625855.1 Candidatus Methylomirabilota bacterium
GGCGGCCATTCCTACGGCGGGCGCCAGGCAACGCTCCTGGTTTCAGGGGAGCCGCAAGCAGCGGATGGGCTGCTGCTTTTGTCGTATCCGCTGCATCCGCCGAAGAAGCCTGACCAGCTGCGCACCGGCCACTTCCCGAAACTGACTAAGCCTGCATTCTTCGTGCATGGGACGCGCGATCCTTTTGGAACAATCGAGGAAATGCGATCCGCCCTGGCGCTGATTCCTGCGCCGCACGCCATGCTGCAAGTGGAAGGCGCGGACCACGGCCTCGCACCGAAGAAAGGCGTGGCGGAATGGTGCGCAAAAGTTGCGCAGGAATTTCAGACGTTCATCGACGGCGACATAGCCCGCGGCGCGGCTGGCCGGGGTTCTAGCGCCACCGCGGCGCGGTAGCGCCACAAACTGAGGTAGACTCTCCGCGGGAAGTTCTCTTATGGTTCATTCGGGCCGTCATTTCCTCCAGATTCCGGGGCCGACCAACGTTCCGGACCGCGTGCTGCGCGCGATGGCGCAGCCTGTGATTGATCACCGCGGTCCGGAATTCGCGCAACTGGGAAAGGACGTTCTGGAGGGGTTGAAGGCGGTGTTCCAGACCAAGGGGCCCGTAGTGGTCTATCCCGCGTCCGGCACGGGAGCGTGGGAAGCGTCCCTTGTGAACACGGTCTCGCCGGGCGACCGCGTGTTGCTGTTTGAGACCGGGCACTTTTCCATGTTATGGCGCCAAGTCGCGGAGAATTTCGCCCTGCAGGTTGAGTATGTGCCGGGCAACTGGCGGCGCGGCGCTTCTCCCGCAGAAGCAGAAGTGCGGCTGCGCGCGGACGTGGACCACGCGATCAAGGCGGTTCTGGTCGTGCACAACGAGACGTCCACGGGCGTGACCAGCCGCATTGGCGAAATCCGCCAGGCGATGAATCGCGCCGGCCATCCGGCGCTGCTGATCGTCGATGTGATTTCCTCGCTCGGCTCGATGGACTATCGTCACGACGAATGGGGCGTTGACGTCACGGTTGCCGGCTCGCAGAAGGGGCTGATGCTGCCGCCGGGCGCGAGCTTCAACGCTATGTCGGCAAAAGGGATTGCCGCCAGCAAGAATGCCAAGCTGCCCAAGTTCTACTGGGATTGGCAGCAAATGCTGGAGCCGAACCGCGCCGGCTTCTTCCCGTACACGCCTCCGACCAACCTTCTCTTCGGCTTGCGCGAGGCTCTGAGTATGCTCCAGGAGGAAGGCCTGCCCAACGTGTTCCGGCGGCACGACCGTCACGCAGAAGCCACACGGGCCGCGCTGCGCGCGTGGGGTCTCGAGATTCTCTGCGAAGAGCCTCGCGAGTAC
Organism: Candidatus Methylomirabilota bacterium; assembly: GCA_035625855.1. GTDB lineage: Bacteria > Acidobacteriota > Terriglobia > Acidiferrales > UBA7541 > Acidiferrum. The sequence continues at coordinate 1,334 of DASPOW010000231.1, forward strand.
TCGAGTTCGCTGACGGCTGTGCTCATGCCGGAAGGGCATGATGCCGACCGCTTGCGCAACATCATTCTCGAGAATTTCGACATGTCGCTAGGGTCGGGCCTGTCGAGACTAGCCGGCAAGGTATTTCGCATCGGACACCTGGGGAGCTTCAACGATCTCATGCTGGCGGGAACCCTGTGTGGAATTGAGATGGGGCTTCGCCTGGCGGGCGTGCCGCACAAGCCGGGCGGCGTAGACGCGGCGCTGGAGAGCCTTGCGCGCTCGAGGCAGCACGGGACCTCTTCCGCGGAGAAGAGGAGCGCGCGGTCCACGGCGTCTTTCTGATGAGCCAGCACAACGGTTCCCGGGCACAAACTTTGTCCGTTTGGAGCCCGTGCATTAGCCTGAAGCTGGGCCCTTCGGAACGATGACGGTTGTTTCAAGAAGGAGCGCGGCGATTGCATCCCAACGGCCCTCTGCCCCTTAGTTCGCATGCCAAGCCAGTGGATTCCTTCCCCCGGGCGGCTGCGCTCGAGAGCGAATTGAAGCGCACGGTGCGCGGCGAAGTGCGTTTTGACCGCGGCAGCCGCGCGATGTATGCCTCGGACGCCTCAAATTACCGGCAGATCCCCATCGGGCTCGTCGTGCCTCGCGACGCCGAAGACGTCATCGCTGCGATCGCCGCGTGCCGAAAGTTCGGGGCGCCGGCCCTGCCACGCGGCGCCGGAACGAGCCTTGCCGGGCAAACGTGCAACGTCGCCGTCGTCCTGGACTTCACGAAGTATATGAACCGGATTCTGGAGCTGGATCCGGAGCAGCGCTTCGCCCGCGTGCAGCCGGGGGTGGTTCTTGACACGCTGCGAGGCCGCGCCGAGGCGCACAAGCTCACCTTCGCCCCAGACCCTTCCACGCACAACCGGTGCACGATCGGCGGAATGATCGGCAACAATTCCTGCGGCACGCACTCGCTCCTCGGGGGCAAGACCGTGGACAACGTAGAGGAGCTGCGGATCCTGCTTTACGACGGCACGGAAATGACCGTAGGAGCGGCGAATGACAACAAACTCGCCGGCATCATTGCCGCGGGAGGCCGCCCCGGAGAAATCTACGCGAAACTGCGCGGCATCAGGGATCAATATGCCGAGCTGATTCGAGCGCGCTTTCCGCGAATCCCCCGGCGCGTTTCGGGTTACAACCTCGATGAACTCCTGCCGGAAAACGGATTCCACGTGGCCCGCTCGCTCGTGGGCGCCGAAGGCACCTGCGGGGTCGTTTTGGAAGCCAGACTGAAACTCATTCCGAGTCCACAGCAGCGGACGCTCGTGGTCCTCGGCTATCGAGACGCTTACGAAGCCGCTGACCATGTGCCCGAAATCCTGGAGTTTCATCCGATTGGCCTTGAAGGGGTTGACGGAAGCATGGTGGAAGCCCTGCGGCGCAAGGGTGCGCCCGATCTCGACCTCCTTCCGGAGGGCGGTGGCTTTCTGCTGGTGGAATTCGGCTCGGACGACGCGGCGGAAACGCAGGCCACGGCGCGGCGGCTGGTCGGACGCATCCGGCAGGCCCACCATCCCCCCAGCGCGCGCATCTGCAGCAAGAGTGAAGCGCGGGCGGTCTGGCAGATTCGAGAAACGGGCCCGCGCGCGTCGGCTTTCGCCCCCGGCGCACCGCCGCAGTGGGACGGCTGGGATGACTCCGCCGTGGCGCCGGAGAAGATGGGCGCATATTTGCGCGACCTCCGGAAACTGATGAATGAGTACGGCTACCAGGGCGCGTTCTACGGCCACTTCGGCCACGGATGCCTGCACACGCGGATTAGCTTCGACCTCGAATCGGAGAAGGGGATTCGCAACTACATGGAGTTCGTCGAACGCGCCGCCGACTTGGTGCTTGGCTACGGCGGTTCGCTTTCGGGCGAGCACGGTGACGGGCAGGCGCGGGCCGCGCTACTTCCAAAAATGTTCGGGCCCGACCTCATGAGAGCTTTTCAGGAGTTCAAGTCCGCGTGGGACCCGGCGAACGGCATGAACCCGCACAAAATCGTCGAGCCGTACTCGCCGGTCGAGAACCTGCGGCTGGGGGTGGATTTCAAGCCGCTGCAGCCGGCGACCGTCTTCCGGTTTCCCGAAGATGAGGGCTCGCTGGCAAAAGCGGCGCAACGCTGCATTGGCGTCGGCGCGTGCCGAAAGAGCGAAGGCGGCGCGATGTGCCCGAGCTACATGGTCACGCTCGAGGAAGAGCACAGCACGCGCGGGCGCGCGCACATGCTTTTTGAGTTGCTGCAGGGGGAAGTGCTGCACGACGGCTGGAAGAACGAGGAGGTCAAGCGCGCCCTCGACCTGTGCCTTTCCTGCAAAGCCTGCAAGTCCGAATGCCCGGCGAACGTCGATATAGCCACCTACAAGGCCGAGTTTTTGTCGCACTTCTACGAACACAGGCGCCGGCCGCTGCACGCCCGCGCGTTTGGAGAAATCGACCGCTGGTTGCGGTGGGCTTCCCGAACGCCCCGCCTTGCCAATTTTTTCACCCAAGCGCCCGGGTTGAGTCACGTTCTTCGCGCCGGTTTGAGGCTTGCGCCGCAGCGGCAATTCCCGCGCCTGGCGCGCCAATCCTTTCGGAGTTGGGCGTCGAGGAATCATGAGTCTGCGCGCGCCTCGGCCGGCCGCGAAGTGGTTCTCTGGGTGGATACGTTCAACAATCACTTCCATCCGCAGACGCTTCGCGCCGCGCATGACGTGCTCTCTTCAGCCGGCTTCAGCGTGAAGCTCTCGGCTGCGGGCCTGTGCTGCGGGCGCCCTTTGTACGATTTCGGAATGCTGGACAAGGCCAAAGCCTATTTACAGCGTATTCTCGGGGCGTTGCGCGAGGATTTGGCTGCAGGCGCGCCGGTCGTTGTCCTGGAACCGAGTTGCGCGTCCGTCTTCCGCGACGAACTGCACAATCTGTTCCCCTCGGACCCGGAAGCCGCCCGCCTGCGGCGGCAGAGTTTTCTGCTGAGCGAATTCCTCGAGCGTCACGCCTCCGGCTTTCGCCCGCCGGCGCTTGCGCGCAGGGTGCTTCTGCACGGACACTGCCATCAGACAGCCCTGATGAAGATGACCGATGAGGAGTCGCTGCTCCGCAAGATGGGCGTTGATTTGCAATCGCTGGACGCCGGATGCTGCGGAATGGCCGGCCCGTTCGGTTTCGACAAAGACAAGTACGCCGTCTCTCAGGCTGCGGGAGAACGCGTCCTGTTGCCCGCGGTCCGGCAGGCTGCGGACGATACGCTGATTGTCTCCGATGGGTTCAGCTGCCGCGAACAAATCCTGCAGGCCACCGGCCGCCGCGCGATTCACTTCGCCGAAGCGCTGCAGCTTGGCGCTGAGGCCCAGCCGGGTGGCACCCGGCGCTGAACCACCCTCGGGCATTGAGGGCGCTTGCTATCGCAAAGCGGCTGTGGGAGTCTAAAGTCGCGATGTCGAAGCTCCTTGCCTGTCTGGCGATTGCAGCCCTGGTAGGTTTGACGTCGGTGGCTTTCGCGTGCGACCTGAAGTGCGAACTGCGCGACGCGGCGGAGTCGTCGTCCGAATCGCCTTGCCATCCGGACGGGCCGCATCCCGGGCTCCCGACACACGGCGTCCACGCGCGCGACGCTGCGAAAGTGCTCCCTCTTTTGCCTGTTGGTGTAGGACCTGTTTGCGTTCAAACCGGCCGCCTGGAGCTTCATGAAACGCAGATCGCTTCCGGCACCCTCCCAGGCGCTCCTTCCGTAGGGGCGCTGGTACTGCGCATCTAGTTGCTTCTCGAAACGTCGCCCGGATCAAACGTAACTTCCCGCGGCGGGACGCGCTTGTTTCCGCGCGGAATCGAGAGGGATCAGCTATGCTGCGGCCATTCCTCGCGCAGTCCTTATCATTGTTGTTGGTTCTGGCCTCTTTCGGGGTAGCGAAGGGCGATGCTGCCGCACGGTCCGGAGAGGCGACCCAGGAAGCGCTTCCGGCGCCCTCGCACGCAGGGCATGGGGGCCATTCCAGCGGCGACAACATGAACACGGCGGGCACCAGCCTTATGGAGCAGGCTTCCGGAACGAGCCGCGACCCCGGCTCTGCTCCGCACGAGATGCTCTCTCGCAGAATTCACGGATGGGACCTGATGTTTCACGGCGTTTTCTTCCTCGCCGACATTCGGGAGACCGGCCCCCGCGGTGCCGGCAAATTGTTCTCGGCGAACTGGTTTATGGGCATGGCCGAGCACCGGTTGGGCAAAGGCAGCTTTTTGTTCCGCACGATGCTGAGCCTCGAACCCGCCACGGTCACCGCACGCCGCTACCCGGAACTGTTTCAGACCGGCGAGACGGCGTTCGGCGTGCCTATCACGGACGGCCAGCACCCGCACAATTTGTTCATGGAGGTCGCGCTCGAATATGCGCGCCCCATCGGCGAAAAAATCATGCTCACACTTTACGCTGCGCCGGTCGGCGACCCGGCGCTGGGGCCGGTGGCGTTCCCCCACCGCGCTTCGGCGAGCGAAATCCCTCAGGCGCCGCTCAGCCATCACCTCCAGGACTCTTCGCACATCGCCGACGAAGTTTTCACGCTAGGCCTGAAATACGGAATCTTCGGCCTGGAGGCCAGCGGTTTCCACGGC
>DASPOW010000232.1:0-2337 GCA_035625855.1 Candidatus Methylomirabilota bacterium
CGGCCGGACCTTCCGTGGTGGCCTTGGCGACGGAGCGCTTGCTCTTGAGGTAGAAGTTCTGGAGGAACTCGCGGCCGTGCGTCGCGGTGTAGTCGAGGCCGAGGATCAGGCCGCTTTCCTGCATATTGATGTTGTTGCGGAGCGACCACTTCACCCTGGGGAGCGGCGGATTGGGCCGGAACCAGTCACGGTTGGTCGCCGATGGCGGCAGTTCGCGCTCCCGTGTTTCCGGGTCGCTGTTGCCGAACGTTTCGTAAAAGCGGCCGATGGAGTTGTGGCCGTTGGCGACGTAAAACATGTAATTCGGCGCCCAGCCGTCGTAAAAGCCGTGCGTCCAGACGCCCACGACGCCGCGGTCGGTGAGGCCCTCGATCTCGTTGTAGGCCATCTTCTGCCACTCGCTGATGACGATGGGGTCGAGCCACGCGTTGTAGGGGCCCGTGCCGGTGGAGATGTAGAGATAGGGAATCGATTCGTGCAGGTCGTGGAGCACCTGCGGGTGCCAATCGAGAAAATTCTTCATCTGGGCCTGGGAGAGTTTGAGGGCCATGCCCAGGCTGTCGCGATTGTTGTCGTGCGCGACGTAATGGCCCCAATAAATCAGGCCGGGCTGCATCTTGTCCGGGTTGGCCTTGCGGTAGTTCCAGGTATCCACGACGCGGTCGTGGCCGTCCACCTCCAGGACCGGGGTAATCAGGAAGACGAGATTCCTGCGGATATTGGCGATGATCGGGGAGTCCTCGACGGCCAGGCGGTAGGCAAGCTCCATGAGCATCTCCGGCGAACCGGTTTCCGGCGAGTGAATCGAGCCCGACGCCCAGTATATGGGCTTGCCCCCGGCAATGAGCTGCTGCGCTTCCGCGTCGGTGATTTTGCGCGGGTCGGCAAGCTTCGCGGTGATTTCGCGCAAGCGGTCGAGCTGGGCGATATTGGATTCATCGCTGACGGCGACGAGATAAAACTCGCGGCCCTCCTCGGTCTTGCCGACGTGGAAGACCTTGACGCGCGGCGTGGCTTTGGCGAGCTCGTCGTAGTAGTGGTAGATGTCCCTGGAATACGTGAGGTATCCGGGCGCGCCGATAATGTGGCCGAGGACCTTCTCCGGGCTGGGCACGATCGAGGAAGCCGGCAAATGGTCCACCAACTCGGTGATGAAGAACGGCTCGGTGGTGAACTCGCGAATCTTCTTTGCGTAGCCCTCGTCGTTTGACGGGCTGCCCTGCGCACAGGCGCCGCTGCCCAACAAGAGGCACCCCAGCGCCACCACTGCGCCTCGCGCGAGGCGCCGCAGCATTTTGCGCGGAAGGAGATTGCGTCGCGCTGCTTCTCGTGTATCCATGAGACTCCTCGCCCGATCGGATTGGCGTGACCGACACGCGGCCGAGCGCATCGGACAGGGCATAACGCCTGCGCCGGTATGCCGGGAACCGCGGTAGGATACTCGCTTCGGCAGGAGGAGGAAAGATGCCCGCAAACGGAAAAGCCAAGACAATTCTCATTACCGGCGGCACGGACGGGCTGGGAAAAGCCGCGGCGATTCTGTTCGCCGAGCGCGGCTACCGCGTGTTTGCAACAGGCCGGTCGCCGGAGAAACTGGCCCAGCTCGACGCCCTGGCGAAGGAACGCAAGCTGCCGCTCGAATCGCTGCGCATGGACGTGCTGGACGACGCCTCGGTGAGACAGGGCGTGGCGGCGGTACTAGAGAAGGCCGGAGGCATCGACGTGCTGGTGAACAACGCGGGCGTGGGCTACGTGGGCACGGTCGAGGATTTGAAGGTGGAGGACTTCCGCAAACAGTTCGAGACCAACGTGTTTGCGGTCATTCGCGTCACACAAGCGGTGCTGCCGCACATGCGGGAGCGGCGCAGCGGGCGCATCCTGATGATGAGCTCGGTGGCGGGTCTGGTCGCGCCGCCGCTTTACGGCGCCTACAGCGGGAGCAAGTTCGCGCTGGAGGGGCTGACCGGAGCGCTGCGGCTCGAACTGTACCCCTTCGGGATCGACGTGGTGCTGATTGAGCCCGGCTACATCCTGACGAATTTCGCGGCCACGGCTGCGGAAAACGCGCGGCCGTATTTCGAGGCGGGGCGTTCCGGTCCCTACGCGAAGATTTACGAAACCTCCGTGAAGGCCGCTACGCGTCGGCGCACCACGTCGCGCACGACGCCGGAGGACTGCGCGCGCGTCATGCTGCGCGCCGTCGAGGCGCGGCATCCCAAAGTGCGTTACGGCGTGACCCCGCTCGCCGCTCTGGCAAAGGTGAGCCGCCGCCTTTTTACCGACCACATGGCGGACGGCTGGCTGCGGCGCGCCTTCGGCATCCAGCGCGCGAGCTGA